>CAZPPU010000097.1:0-6939 GCA_964588515.1 uncultured Nitrospirota bacterium | reverse complement strand
ATCATTTTAATCGGGGGTCGCTTCCTACTTCAACAACTTACAGGGACATCATCGGCTCAGCAAAACCTTACCAATATGAATAAATTTGAAAAGGGGTTGAGTTTATGGTTGAAAGAGACTGGTCAAAAGGCAAGACCTAAGCGAATCAGAATTTTGCTCAATGCCCCCAATGCTCCGATATTAGATCGTAATGATATAACGCTATCTTTTGGTAATAGTGATTATTTTACTATGAAAACCATTACAGAAATGTCACGAGTAGAACACGCAAGTGAATGGTCTGGCTCTAAATTATCAGAAATCTTTACAGAACGATGGGCAAAAGGAGGTAATTATTTTAGTATAAACTGCATCCCCTATCATGTAAGTGCACAAGGCATTATGGTCTGCCAAAAGCCAGGCAGGAACAAATAATAGATACCTAATTCTTGCATCAGATAATCCGTCAAGAAATGCTTTAGTTAAGGGATGGAGCGCAACAATGGCTGAACAAATGGAGTCTCCCTCTGAACCCTCTATAAGTTTTACCCCTTGGTGGGATAGCTATGCTCGAACAAAGGGTGTAAGTATCGAGCCTCGAGGGGATAGACATGGCGATGTGCATATCCAGGATACTCTTTTTAGGGGGTTAACAGAAGAGCTCGGATTAGAAAAAGGGATACATTATAGCGATGATCCACCACTTTTAAATGTTTGCCTTGAGGAACATATATATTTCATTACCTTCATCTTTTTTGTCCAGGTTAACCTTAGTATAGAGGAACTTTATCGCCGTTGGCGTAATGCGCCTGATCATCAGGAAGCGGGTGTTCTGGCTGCTTATCAAATTAGTGGGAACGACAACAGGGAAAAAAAGATTAACGGGCCCGAAGCAATAGCTAAACTTCTCGGAGAAGATACTTTCAATGGAGGGCCATATTTAATAAAAAACCCTGTAGCTAATCTTGTTAGGCCATGGCATATTTCTTCAAGAATGAGGATCTACGCTTTAGCTTATCATTTGTGGAATAAAGAGATAAATACCCATATAACGATAGAGTGAGCCTGTTCAGCATGGCAGATGGAAGCTACACCCTCGGCTTTGCGAGCACCTCCAAGACCTTAAGCTCAAGGAACCTCTTGGATGCGGCGGACTTTACGACGAGCACGGTGTCTGCGCCCCTTGCCGTGCCTGCGACCGCCAGGACTTCTTCGCCCTCAGGGATTAAGCCTGCATCTACGGCCATCATCACACACTCACAGCAGACCTTCGGGCCCTCCCCGAACCTCCTGAGGGCATTGGCTATAATCTGGGTGAGGGAGAAACCGCTGAACTTGGATGAGAATGCGACATCTATCGAATGGGTGAGCATGGGGCCGGTGAAGACCTTTGCGCCAAAACCCTTTATCTTTTCCATCATATCCGCGGGCATCTCGAAGGCATTCGGCTCCTTGAAGCCCGCCGAATGGGTGACCACGACTAAGTTTATCCCGTCGTCCTTCAACGCCTTGGAAAAGGCGAGGGCCGTGTCCCCTGTGGTCGAGGCTATGACGAGGTGCTTGTAACCCTCGCTTTTAACGGCTTCCTTAACGACCTTTAGGCACGATTCGGTGTTGTCCCTGCCGGGCTTCTCGAAATATAAGACCGTGCGTTCCATAAAAACCTCCTTGTGGGGGTCATTGACCCCCACACCCCCATCCAACCGAAGGGGCCCGTGGCCCCTATCTAAGCATTGAAAGGAGTGTGGCCGAAAGCAGGAAGTTGGGGGTCTCAGACTGCTTGACCAGTGCGTAGAAGTTGCACTTCGAGCAGTTGTCGAACTTCTGTGCAAATGTCCCCTGAACGGTCCCGCCGCAGTGGGTGCCGGCCACTACCCAACATGTCCTGCCTGCATTTCTGCCGTCATGCACGCCGTGGAGCTTGTTGTTTGTAGATGCAGGGCATACGCCCAGTTCTCCCGTCTTGATTCCGCCCGGCTCTCTTCCACAGCCTTTGAATTCCCAGCAATTCTTTTTCATTTAGTGTCTCCCCCATTTGGAAAATAATGTTTATCATAACAGAAATCAGTCCCTGATGTATTCGTTGAGGTCGAATTTCTTGAGCTTGCTGTAGAGGCTTGACCTCTGAATGCCTAAGAGGGCCGCGGCCTTCCGCTTATTGCCGTTTGCGTCTTTAAGGGCCTTAAGGAGGGTGGTCTTTTCGAGTTCGTCGAGCCTCGAATGCGAACGGCTTTCCTCGAAAGAGGGGAGGTCCTGCGGCATGATGAGCTCGGACTTGGCCATTATAAGGGCGTGCTCTATTGCGTTTTCAAGCTCCCTCACATTGCCCGGCCATGCGTAGCCCACCATGGCATTCAGGGCCTCGCCGGAAATGCCGCCTGCCCGGGCGTTTGTCTTCGGGCCGTGTTTTTTGATGAAGTGGGCCGAAAGAAGCGGGATGTCGCCGGGCCTTTCCCTCAAAGGAGGGATGGTCGGCTTGACGACATTGAGCCTGTAGTAGAGGTCTTCCCTGAAGGCGCCTTTCTTTACCGCATCGAGGAGGTTCACATTTGCGGCCGCAATGAACCTGATGTCAACCGGTATCTCCTTCCTGCCGCCGACCCGCTCTATGACCTTTTCCTGAAGGGCCCTCAGGAGCTTGACCTGCGATTGAAGCGTCAGCGTGGCTATCTCATCGAGGAAGAGCGTGCCGCCTCCGGCCCTCTCGAACCTTCCGGTCTTAAGACCGACGGCCCCGGTAAAGGCGCCTTTTTCGTGGCCGAAGAGTTCGGATTCCACAAGCCCATCGGGTATGCTCCCGCAATCGACCGGCACAAACGGGCCGTCCGCCCGGTTGCTCTTTTTATGGATGAGCCTTGCAACGAGCTCTTTGCCCGTGCCCGATTCGCCTTCTAAAAGGACGGTGCTGTCCGTGCGTGAAACCGTGTCTATGAGTGCAAGGAGTTTCCTTACCGAGGGGTGTTTGCCTATGAAGTCCTGCTGGGTTATCTTTTCTATCTCGTCTTTCAGGGTCTTTTTCTCGGCGAGCGCATCGCAAAGCTCCCCTGCCTTTAACGCAAGCTGGATGAGATGTTCCGGATTGAAGGGCTTCGTCACGAAATCGAAGACCCCTGCCTTCATTGCGGATACCGCCGTATCTATCGTCCCTTTGCCGGTTATCACTATCATCTGGACTTCGGGCAGGATGTTGCGGAATTCTTTTAGGAGCTCTATGCCCTGAATGTCCGGAAGGATATTGTCGCATATCACGACCGGCACAGGGTCTTCCGAGAAGGCATTGACCGCATCCGCGCCCCTACCCGCTTTGCGGGTCTCAAACCCCCTGGACCTGAATATAAGGTCGAGGGATTGGAGTATCTCGGGCTCGTCGTCTACGATTAAAGCCGCCCTTCGCATGCTCATGCGCCTATGTCCACGGGGCCGGTAAGCAGGGAGGGCGAACCGGTGTTGCCGTAGAATTCGAGGTCCTCCCCTGCCGAAGAGATTCCGCTGAAAAGACCGAGGATATTGCCTGAGATGACCGCCTCTTTTACCGGGAAGACGGCTTTGCCGCCCTCCACCCAAAGGCCGGAGACGCCGATTGAGAAGTCCCCGGATATGGGGTTTGCCATATGCATGCCCATAGCCTCCGTAACGAAAAGCCCTTCGCCGAGGGCGCCGATGAGGTCTTTTTGAACCGGGCCGGCCTCTATGTAGATATTCGTAGGGCCTATGCCCGGGGTCGAGGAAAACCCGGCCCTCGATGCGTTGCCCGTGCTTTTTGTATTGTCCTTTCTTGCCGTATATGTATTATACATAAAGCCCTTGAGCGCCCCGTCTTTTATGAGGTATTTTCTCATGACCGGCACACCTTCGTCGTCTACGGGCCTTGAGCCGGACTTCCCGGGCATGAGACCGTCATCTACTATGGAGAGCCTGTCGCTTATTACCTTCTCGCCGAGCCTGCCCTTAAGGAGCGATTTCCCCTTCTGGACGGCATCGGAACTGAGAAGCGATGCGAAGAGCCCAAGGAACTCCACCGCCACCGGCGCAGAGATTATGAGCGGAGACTTCCTTGCGGTAATCCTCCGTGCGCCAAGCATCCCGACGGCCCGTTCCCTTGCGGTGCGCCCGACCCCCTCAAAGGAGACTTCTCTTAGTAAGCGTCCTGCCTTGAAGTCCCAGCCCATCTGGCTTTCGCCTCCTTCTTCGGCAACGGCCATGGTATGGGCCGTGCATGAGGTTGCCTTGTAGCCGAACCCCATGCCGTTTGTGTTATAAATGAATGTCTCGGAGACCGCAAAGCCTGCCGTGGTCTTCCTCAGCCTTTTGACCCTCGGGTCTTTCATTGCGGCGCTTTCGATAAGGAGGGCCTTTTCGAGGGCCTCCTCCTGTTTAATCCCCTCTATGGCCGGGTCGTGGATTTCCGGCATCGCCGGCACTGCGGGCTGGGGCAGGGTCTGGAACTCGTCAGGCTCGGACCACATCGAGGACTCGATTGCCCTTTCCGCAACGGCCCCGGCCTCTTCCGGGTCCGTGGAATAGGAAAATCCGGGCCTGCCTTCCCTTATCACCCTGAGGGAATAGCCACTGCTTACCGAGGACTCTACCGCCTCGGCGGCGCCTTCTTTTACTTCGACCACCTGCCTTCGCGTCCATTTCCCATAGACCTCGGCATGGGAGGCGCCTTTTTCGAGGGCAAGGCCGAGGAGCTTTTCGGCGAGGTCAGTCCTCCTAATAAGTTGCGGATGCCGTCTCGGATTCCCAGACGGTCACGGCGGAGAGCATTATGTTTTCGTCGGGTAGTTTTTTCTTCAGTGCGTCGTACACCCACTTGGCGACATTCTCCGATGAGGGGTTCTTCTCGGTGAAGGGGAATACATCGTTTAAAAAGCTGTGGTCGAGGGGCTGAAGGACCTCCGATGCAATCCTTTTCAGCTCGTGGAAGTCTATGGCGATGTCTATTTCATTGAGCCTTTCGGCAAGCACATGGATATGCACCTTCCAGTTGTGTCCGTGGAGGCGTTCGCACTCGCCCTTGTAGCCCCTGAGCTGGTGCGCCGCGGAGAATGTGCTTTCGATGGTGAGTTCGAACATCCGCTATTTGGTCTTCTTGAAGACTGCTATATAAGGCAGGTTTCTGAATTTGTTTTCGTAGTCCAGGCCGTAGCCGACCACATAGACATTAGGTATCTTGAACCCCGCATAATCCAGCGGGACATCCGCTATGCGCCGTTCCTTTTTGTCGAGGAAAACGCAGACCCTCACGCTCTTTGCCCCCTTTTCGAGCAGTCTTTCCTTTATGTAGTTGAGCGTGATGCCGGTGTCGGCTATGTCCTCCACGAGGAGGACATCCCTGCCCTTGAGGGTTTCCTTGAGGTCGCAGTGGAGCTTGACCTCGCCGGTGGTGTCGGTCCTTATGTAGCTCGATGCGACGACGAAGTCCACGGTAAGCGGTATCTGTATGGACTTTACGAGGTCCGCCATGAACATGAATGCGCCCTTGAGAATGCCCACCACGAGCAGGTCCTTGCCCGCATAATCGGACGATATCTTTGCGGCAAGCTCCCTCACACGGGCCTGTATCTGCTCCACGGTAAACAAGGGCTTCCCGATAACCATGGGGAATATCTTACACTTTCATGTGCTATATTACAAGATGGGGGCTACGAGCCCCTGCGATATGGGGGCTACGAGCCCCTGCGATATGGGGACTGCGAGCCCCGCGCAAAAATATTCAACGGGATGGATTTTTTTGATGGGCTTTTTGGACAGGCTACGGGACGGTCTCTCAAAAACGAGGAAGGGGTTTATCGAGAAGGTCTCGGCGGTCCTAAGCGGCAGTACCGTCTCCGGGGAGACGCTCGATGAGCTTGAAGAGGCGCTTCTCGGCGCCGATGTCGGGGTGAAGGCCGCCTCCGGGCTAACCGGCAGTCTCAGGGAAAAAGGCGGCGAGACGGTGGATGTAAGGGGGTTCCTCAAGAAGGAGATGGTTTCAATCTTAGGAAAGCCCGAGCCGCTCGTCATTTATGAAAAACCCTTCGTCATACTCGCCGTAGGTGTAAACGGCGTGGGCAAGACGACCACTATCGGGAAGCTTGCAAGCAGGCTGGTCTCGGAGGGCAAGGGCGTGCTCCTTGCCGCAGGCGATACATTCAGGGCCGCGGCCATAGAACAGCTTGAGATATGGGCAAAACGGTCGGGCGCGCAACTCATAAAACACCAGAGCGGCTCGGACCCCGCGGCCGTCGCCTTCGATGCCGTAGAGGCCGCAAAGGCAAGGGGCGCGGATGTCGTCATCGTGGATACCGCAGGAAGGCTCCATACGAAAAGCCCCCTCATGGAGGAGCTTAAGAAGGTGAGGCGCGTGATAGAGAAGTCCCTGCCCGGCGCACCGCATGAGGTGCTTTTGGTCTTGGATGCGACCACGGGACAAAACGCCCTCAGGCAGGCCGCAATGTTCCGCGAGGCGGTCGGCGTAACCGGCATAGCCCTTACGAAGCTCGACGGGACGGCTAAGGGCGGAATCGTCTTTGCGATTAAAAAAGAGTTGGGCATACCCGTCAGGCTCATCGGGGTAGGGGAGGGCGTAGATGACCTCAGGGACTTCGACCCCTCGGAGTTCGTAGAGGCCCTCTTTGCCTGAGCCGTGTCCCTGAATAAGTTCAGATACATCCGAGACAGGTTAACCGTGAAGTCTTTCGATTCGCCTTTTACCCAAAGCACTTGTGCCTCAAAGCAGAGCTATGTTATCGTTTATGAGCAGCAATGAACAAGCAAATGCCTAACAGGTTGGCAGAGATATTTGAAAACAAAGCCCTGAGTGAGCGGATAAGGAAGAAAATGCCATATTTGTTTCAGCTTGCAGATATGCAATCCTCAAGAGCGGGCAAGGTCGGAATGGAAGTTGTAACTGAGTAGGTGAACAAAGAATGATAAGAAAAAAACGCTGTAAGAATTGCGGAAAGATATTAGATAGAA
>CAZPPU010000096.1:0-6967 GCA_964588515.1 uncultured Nitrospirota bacterium | reverse complement strand
AGGTATTCAATTATGAACATGGAAAACCCATGAAAAATCTAAGGGTATTTATTTCAGGTCTGCTTAAGGACACAACAGAAGAACGACTTAGGCTTGCTGCTAAAATATTGAAGGCGATATATCGATAGGTGTGCTCCCTCGCAATTTCATGCTATTTATGCCCCCTTTTAGGAGTCCTAATCGGATAACTTCCACGGGATAAGCCTTCTAAGCTCAGGATGAAGGGTTGCGGTTATCTCCTGAAGTTTAACAAGCTCTCTAATTTTTGCTTCCATGGGCTGTTTCGCCCAGACCTTACGCATCCGCCTTTTGGATTCAAAGACTTCCTTATTGAATTTTGCGGCCTCTTTAAACAGCATTCTCTTACCTGCCAATATATTCCCTCCATTTCTTCGATAGCCCGTGGCGTTTTAAAATATCTTTCAGGAGTTCTTTATCCAAACCGGCTTCCGCCGAAAGCAAACCGGCCTTTTTCAAATCCTGAGACCTTCCGGTCTGCAAGGCTATCGCCGATAGATACTCCGGACGCAAAACCTTAACTTTGATTTTTCCGTATGAAAGCTCAACCGTATTTTCCAGCGCCTCTAAGGTGAGGTCGTTGTAGACCGCCACAAAATCAACCGGTACGCCGCCTATTATGAAATATTGCCCCTCCATCTTAAGGCCGGACTTCCTGAGATAATCGTATATTGCGCCGAGATGGACGACCCCCGACTGCATCATTTGCGGAAGGACAAAGACATCCACATCTTTTGTGGAAAAGGTCTCGGTATAGAACATGGCCCCTATGGAGCCGCCGATGGCGTACTTCCCGATTATCCCCTCGCTGACGAGCTTGTTCAGGGTCTGTATCACCTTTTTCATCATCTAAAACCTAACACAGCGTTGAGTTTTATTCAAGCCGGTTGACGGACGAGCTTCTGGACATGAGATGATACTTTCCTTGACAAAGATTCCTGTTTTCGGGTTTAATCTTTATTAAGGCGCGTAGCTCAGGGGGAGAGCGCTACCTTGACACGGTAGAGGTCCGGGGTTCGAAACCCCGCGTGCCTACCATTTATTTATTTATCTTGCCCTTTTGGGCTTTTTCTGCTATTAATATAAGTAATAGGGCCGGACGGATTGCCTGCCCTGTTGGTGATAGATGATTATGTTGATCCACCAAATTAGGTCTTTTGGGAGCCTAAGTAAGGGGTACGGTGTGCATGTCCTCCTGAGGGATGGAAAGCCTGAAGTCCCCTTCAGGGCACCCACCTGTAAAGCAGGCGGATCTAATCTCTCATCTACACGGCAGGGCGGGTTTATAAGGTTTTCGGTTTCTTGGGCGCTCATGGCCGGGGATAAAAAACTCAGAAAATGCGATGCATTCAGCCCATTTAAGGGCCGAATAAATAAAACAACGCACAGGGTCATTTCCGAAGGACCACCCCGCTAAGCACAAAACGCTCGTAGGAAAGCGTCATTGACGCCCTGAAAAATCTCTCCGGCTCCTTTTAAATCTATAAAAGGAGGTGTTTCCTATGCCCGCAGTTCTGTACCTCGCCGTTTCGATCGCAGTGGGTCTTACGCTCGGCGTTGTCTTAGGCCTGCTTTATAAGGCCTCCTTGAAGTCCGAGAGGGAAGCCGCTAAAAAAGACAAAGAGACCTTTATAGAGGAGGCAAGGAAGGCGGCCGCTACAGTCAAGAAAGAAGCATCAATCGAGGCCAAAGACATCGTTTATCAGGCAAAGACCGAGGCGGACAGGGAGCTCAAAGAGAGACGACATGAAACCAACCACCTCGAACGGAGGATCAGACAGAAAGAAGACAGTCTCGAAAAGAGGTTCGAGCAGATGGAGCGCAGGGAGCGCGAGCTCGAAAGGAAGGAAAGGGAATCGGCATCCAAGGAGCGGTCATTTAACGACAAGGAAAACCGCCTGAAACAGCTCGTAAAAGAGCAGACCGAGGCCCTCGAAAAGGTCTCCGGCCTGAGCACCGAGGAGGCGAGGGCCGAACTCCTGAAGAAGGTCGAGGAGGAATCACGCTTCGAGGCGGCAAGGTTGGCCAAGAAGATAGAGGAAGAGGCCCGGCTGGAGGCCGATAAAAAGGCAAAAGAGGTCATGGGGCTTGCCATCCAGCGTTATGCAAGCGACTATATAAGCGACGCCACGGTGTCCGCCGTCAGCCTTCCAAACGACGAGATGAAGGGCAGGATTATCGGACGGGAGGGCCGGAACATAAGGGCCCTTGAGGCCGCAACCGGCGTTGACCTCATCGTGGACGACACGCCGGAGCTTGTCACGCTCTCCGGGTTCGACCCGGTAAGGCGGGAGGTTGCGAGGCTTTCCCTCGAAAGACTCATGACGGACGGAAGAATCCATCCCGCCCGGATAGAGGAGGTCGTCGAGAAGGTCAAAAAAGAGGTTGACGCATCCATGACCGCAGACGGAGAAAAGGCGGTCTTCGACCTGGGCATCTCGGGTATCCATCCGGAAATCGTAAGGCTCATCGGAAGGCTTAAATACAGGACATCGTACGGCCAGAATGTCCTTCAGCATTCCATCGAAGTGGCCTACCTTGCCGGCATGATGGCGGGCGAGTTAGGCGCGGACTCCAAGCTCGCAAAGCGGGCCGGACTCCTGCACGACATAGGCAAGGCCGTGGACCACGAACAGGAAGGCACGCACCCGGATATCGGGGCTAAGATAGCCAAGAAATTCGGAGAGGACGAAAGGGTTATTAATGCCGTATTGGTCCATCACGGCGATGGAGACGCCTCAAGCGTGGAGGCCGCGCTCGTCGCCGCCTCGGACGCACTTTCGGCGGCAAGGCCGGGCGTCAGGAGCGAGAGCATCGAGAATTACCTTAAGAGACTCGAAAAGCTCGAAGCACTGGCAATGTCGTATAGCGGGGTCGAGAAATGCTATGCGATTCAGGCAGGGAGGGAGATAAGGCTCATCGTTAAGCCGGAGGCCGTCTCCGACGAGGCCGCATGGCAAATCTCCAAGGACCTTGCAAAGAAGATAGAAGCCGAGATGACATATCCGGGCCAGATAAAGGTGACCGTAATAAGGGAGTCCAGATATGTCGGGGTTACAAGCTGAATGAGAGTCGTTTTCATAGGCGATGTGGTGGGCAAGGCGGGCAGGGCCGCAGTCCGCGGCCGCCTGCGCTCCCTCATAGAGCGGTATAAGATAGATTTCGCAATCGCAAACGGGGAGAATGCGGCCGGGGGCTTCGGCATCACTCAGTCCGTTTCGGAGGAGCTCTTCGCCTCCGGCATAGATGTCATAACCACCGGAAACCACATCTGGGACAAAAAAGAGGCCATGCCTTACCTTGCGAAGGAAAGCAGGGTCTTGAGGCCACTGAATTACCCGCCCGGCGTCCCCGGCGCAGGGAGCATAACGGCAACCGCCCGAAACGGAAATAAAATCGCAGTGGTCAATGCCTCGGGCAGGGTCTTCATGTCCGCTCTGGACTGCCCCTTCAGGACATCAAAAGAGGAGTTTGAAAGACTCAGAAAGACCACGAACATAATCGTCGTGGACTTCCATGCCGAGGCCACATCCGAAAAGCAGGCATACGGGTATTACTTCGACGGCGCAGTAAGCGCGGTAATAGGCACGCATACGCATGTGCAGACCGCAGACGAGCGCATCCTCCCGGGAGGCACCGCCTATATAACGGATGTCGGGATGAACGGGCCGTCGGATTCCGTAATGGGCGTTGAGAAGGCGCAGATACTTGAGAGGTTCCTTCTACAGATGCCCGTGAAGTTCGAGGTGGCAAAAGGCCCCTCCGTCCTCATGGCCGTCATAGTGGATATAGACCCTTCAACGGGCAGGGCGGCCTCCATCGAGAGAATCCAGCTAAGGGACTGAGGCGCTAAGGTATCAGGCTCGGGGCCTCCGGCGTCTTTGCCCTCATTACCGCCTCTTCGCCCCCTGCCTTGCCTTTATAAATGAGCTTAAGTCCGGAAATATTTGCAGAAAGCTCCTTAAAGGGCATAATCTTCTTTCCATCGAGGGGGTCCATGACGAGCGCATTTTCCCCGGCAACCCACCGGAGGACTACGGACTTCCCTTTAAGGTCAAGGAGCACAGGCATCTTGAAGCGCATGAGCTTCTTTACATCCTTAAACGCATAGACCGAGTACCCCTTTTTTTTGAGTTCGGTCTCCGGGGCCTCTATATTCAGGCCCGTTTCGCCCCATAGCTCAAGCAGGGTCAACAGGCAGGCCTTTCCGGTAAGCTCGGGCGCAGTCGTCGTATAGATGCCTTCACTTAGGTTGATAGAGGCTTGAGGCGGCGGGACAGCCGGTTCGACGGAAACAGAAACAACCTCCTCTTTCGGTTTAACGGTTTCTACCGGCCCGGCCTTGAAGTCCAGAGTTCTCACTGTTAAAAGAACGAGCCCTGCTACGGCGAGGATAACCGAAAGTGCGGCCGCCACGGGTTTCAGGGCTCCGGGCCTTTTAAGCTCCGGGCTTATCTCCCTTACGGATTCTCTTACGAGGCGGTTTGTTATCGTGGGCTTGCCCTCGGCATAGGCCAGCATAAGGGACCTGTCCGCATATACATTGATAAGCCGGGGCACCCCCCTGCTTGCCCTGTAAATAGCCCTTAGACCGGCAGGCGGAAAGGAAAGGGTCGCCGAGCCGGCGACCTTGAGCCTGTGCCTCATATAGCCTTCGGCGTCGGCAGGGCCGAGCGGGTCGAGATGGTATCTGACGGCTATCCTCTGGTTTAATTGCCTCAGCCTCTCGCCGGATATTATCTCTTTAAGCTCCGGCTGGCCCACCAACACCACCTGAAGGAGCTTGTGCGTGTCGGTCTCGAAGTTGGAAAGCAGGCGCATGAACTCAAGGCTCTCAAGCGGCATCTCCTGAGCCTCGTCTATTATGAGGACCGCCCTTTCCTCCCTGTCATAGCACTCAAGGAGAAACTCGTTGAGGCTGTCCATAAGGTCCTTGACCGTAGCGGCCTTCGTGCGGATTCCGAAATCGTGCACGATGAGCTTAAGGAGCTCGATGGGTTCGACCTTCGGGTTAAGCACCATGGATGTGTGGGTATTACCGTCGAGCGTCCCGAGGAGGTATCTTATTATCGTGGTTTTGCCTGAGCCTATCTCGCCTGTGAGCATTATAAAGCCCCTGGACTGTTCGATTCCGAAGCGGAGGTGCGAGATGGCCTCCTCGTGCCCCTTGCTCATGTAGAGGAACTTCGGGTCCGGCGTAACCCCGAAAGGCTCCTCGTTGAACCCGAAAAAGCTCAGATAAATCATCTCTTTACCACAGGAGGCCGTGCCTGTCGTGGGGGCTCGTAGCCCCTCGCAGGGGGCCGTGCCCCCCTCCCCCATGTTATGATGAACTCGTTATAGCTCATGGAAAACGCCTCCCTGAATGCCTGATTGAGCGTTTTCCCCTCGCCAAGCGCCTGAAGAAGGCCGGTTATGCTTTGAAGACCGTGCCTTTCTACAAGATACGCTACTGCGGAATAGCTTTCCTTATAGGCGACCGTCATCTTGTCCCTGTCCATCTGAAGGAACGACCCTTCAAGCTCCCGCAGGCTTATCTCCTGCCCGACTCTTTCGCCTCCCCCGGAGAAGTACTCGGCAAGCCCCTCGTTGAGCCATACAGGCGGGTCTTTTACGAGCTGGTGGACGAGGGCATGGGTGTATTCGTGAAAGAGGGTCTTCCGGAGGGCGCCACGGGCGCCTGCGATATCGGTGCTACCTGCCCCTTTGACAGGGGGCACTGCCCCCCCGAGGCCCCTTACCGGGATTCTTATTTTTCCGTCATATAGTCCCATAGACCAGTCGGGCACTTTCGTTGCCTCGAAGAAGTCCTTTTCCGTATAGAGTATAACAATTATAGGCTCCTGAGGGAAATAGAAAAGTTTTTCTCCTATGGAGGTGTATGCCTCCTCGAGCATGTCGAGGACATTTCTTGCGGTCTCGGGGCGCTCCCTGCCGTCGAAGAAGGCCCTGAAGTGAATGGCGCCGGTCTCGGCGAAACCCGCCTGTGTCTTAAGCTCGTCCTTGAGCTTCGCATGGAGGGCGGCAAGCTCCGGGTCGTTTTTTATGGAAAGACCGGCCTCGGCGCTGAGAATGCTCCTTTGCAGGTCGTTTTCCCTGTAGTATATTGATGCAAGGAGCTTCCTTTCGATGAACCCGTCACTGGTTTTGAGGGACTCTTCGAGGAAACGCTTGGCGTTTGCGTAATCCCCTGCCCTGTAGTAGGAGACGCCCGCCCCTCTGAGCGCCCTTTTATCGGAGCCTGAAAGCTCCCTGAAAAGCCCTGCGGCATGGATGTAATCCCCGGAAGTAAAGGCGGCGAGGGCGTTTTGAGCCAACCCGCTCCCCGTCAGTATCAGGACTTCTTCCGTAACCGCATTGGGGCTACGAGCCCCTGCGATATTGGGGCTACGAGCCCCCACGATATTGGGGCTACGAGCCCCCACGATATTATTCATATCGACCGCATTGGTCGTCTCCGGGGGGACGGCAGGGCCGCGGAAATAGATATACGCAAGCACAATTAGAGCGACCGAAAGGACCGTATAGAAGACCGCCCTTAGAATCTCTTATCCCTTTTGGGGTTTTTCCTCTTCGGCCTTCTCCGAAGGCTCTTTAATGGAAATGTCCCTTACGAACTCCGGGCACCTGATGTCCTTGCCGGAGACCGTGAACTTCTTCTGGCAGGTCTCCCTCCATGCGCATACCGCACAGATGCTCATCTTAAAGCCTCCCTCTGAAGTGCCATGCGAGGACCTTCTCTATATTCCCCATGATGCTCTCCTTAGCATTTATTATAAACATTCCGTCGCCGATGCGGAAGAGGAACTTGGGTCAAACGCTAAAGGCGCAAGACAGCCTGCCAAGGCCGTAAAGGAAAACGTTTATAAGTCTATAAGAATTTCTTATTTGACTGGGGGGGGGACCAGTTATGTTTAAATTCAGACGCAGGAAAAGTGGGACTCGTAAA
>CAZPPU010000095.1:0-6969 GCA_964588515.1 uncultured Nitrospirota bacterium | reverse complement strand
CATCATCGTCACCGGCGCGGTCTGGGCGCACTACGCGTGGGGCAGGTACTGGGGCTGGGATCCGATAGAGACATGGGCGCTCCTTACATGGCTTGTCTACGGGTTGTATATCCACCTCCGCAGGGCAAGGGGGTGGAAGGGAAGAAAGGCCGCATGGCTTTCCATCGGGGCGTTCATTTTGGTCGTCGTATTTGCGTTCGGCGTTACGACCTTTATAAAGAGCATCCATTCGTATTATTTCGTGAAGTGATGCGTGGACATGAAACGGCTTAAAAATATCCTCCTCATCACCCCGCCGTACCACTCCGGAGTGGTTGAGTCCGCAGGCGTATGGCTCAATGTGGGCTTCGTCTATATAGCGGGCGCTCTAAGGGCAAGGGGGTACGAGCCCGAAATCTACGATGCAATGAGCCTTAGGCACACATACGGAGATATAGAAAAACGCATCAGGGATTCAATGCCCGATGTGGTCGCAACAACCGCATTTACCGCAGAGATAGTTGACGCCCTCAAGGTGCTTAAGCTCGCAAAACAGGTGAACCGGGAAATAATCACCGTCATCGGGAATGTCCATCCCACTTTCTGCTACGAAGAGATACTTAGGGAAAGCGGCTCATATGTAGACTACATCGTGAGAGGCGAGGGCGAGGAAACGATGGCGGAGCTCATGGACTGCCTCGCCTCCGGAGGCGAGGCATCTAAGGTCAGGGGCATTGCCTACTGGAAGGACGGGGTCGTCCTTACCGGGCAGAGAGACTTTATAAAAGACCTCGACGGCCTCCCGCTTGCATGGGACTTGATTGACTGGCCCGTCTATACATATAAGCCCATGAAGGATTCGGTGTTGGCTATCGTGAGCTCATCGAGGGGGTGCAGTCAACAGTGCAGTTTCTGCTCGCAACAGCTCTTCTGGCAGAGGCGGTGGAGGGGGCGGAGCCCGGAGAACTTTGTCTCGGAACTTGAGCATCTGAGGGACAAATACGGCGTAAATGTCGTCATGATTTCGGATGAAACCCCTACGCTTTCGAGAAAGAGATGGGAGAGGATATTGGACCTCAAAATCGAAAGAGGGCTCGATACGAAGCTCCTTCTTGAGACACGCGTGGATGATATTCTGAGGGACGAGGACATCATGTGGAAGTATAAAGATGCTGGTGTAGACCATATTTATGCAGGTGTGGAGTCCACTTCTCAGGCTACGCTCGATATATTCAAGAAAAACATCAAGATTGAGGAATCGAGAAAAGCCCTGAACCTTATTAACGGACATGATATCGTCTCTGAGACTTCATTTGTTCTCGGAATGCCTGACGATACCCGTGAGAGCATGAGGCAATCGGTCGAGCTTGCCAAGCACTATAACCCGGACCTCGCATTCTTCCTTGCCATAGCCCCTTGGCCCTACGCGGAGCTTTACCCCGAGCTTAAACCTTACATAGAGGTCTGGGACTACAGCAGGTATAATCTCGTTGAGCCGGTCCTAAAGCCGAAGGATATGACGCTGAATGAGGTAAGAGACGAGCTTGGCAGGGCATCCATGGAGTTTTATATGCACAAGCTTAATACACTGAACACGATGAGCCCTCGCAAAAAGGAATTCATGCTTAAGGTGATAAGGCTTATAGCCGAGGACTCCTACCTTGCCGGGGACATGAAGGCCATGCCGGGGGAGATAAAAAGGGCGCTTGAAAAGGCAGGGGTCGCCTTATCGGAGATTTCATAGCCGGCGCTATAGGCTTCGAGGAGTTCCGGAGGCTCTTTGCCCGACTGAGCGTCTGATGTTTCATTTGACTAATCCCCGCCTCCTGTATTAGACTAATGGCATAGGAATTGCTTGAATTAAGTTTTATGAAGCGGTTTATAAAGGCGACTGCGTTTATATTTGCAGGCGTCCTGACGGCAGGGCTGGCTATGGGCGCAATGAAGGAAAAACCCACCCATCTCAACAGCGGCAAAAATGTGCTCGGCTGTTCGGGATGTCATAGCTCAAGGGGGGCGCCGAGCGGCAAGGCCCTCTGCTTTAGATGCCACGGAGCGTTAAACCGCAAGTGGGCGAAGACCGACATAGAGGGCCTCTTTGCCAAGAGGTCCAAACACCCGGTCTACGAGACCGAAAAATACCACTCAAGAGGCGAAGAACTGCCGGAGAAGTTGCCTTCGGTCCAGAGGCATGTCTCCTGCCGTGACTGCCACAGTGCCCACCTTACCACTACAGATGTGCCGTGGGCGGGTTCGCGGGGATATTCGAGGGGCAAGGCAAGGCTTAATAAGGCATCCGTGGAATACGAAGTATGCTACCTTTGCCATTCCGACAGCGAAAACCTTCCGTCCGGCTCCGAAAACATGCGTGAGGCCTTCGACCCGGCCAATGCCTCCTACCATCCGGTTGAGATGATAGGCAGGAATAACTTCGTCCCGAGCCTCGTAAGGGACTTGACCGTCAACTCCAAGGTGACTTGCACGGACTGCCACGGAAATAGCGACCAGAACGGCCCTAAAGGCCCCCACGGCTCGGACTACGAGCCGATGCTCGTTGCAGAATACAGGACATTCGAAAGCGTCGAAAGCCCCAAGGCATACGAGCTCTGCTATATGTGCCACGATAGAAGGAGCGTCTTAGGGGACGAAAGCTTCCCAAAGCATAGGCTCCATGTCGTTACCCAGACAACATCCTGCCACACATGCCATACCGCGCACGGCCAAAGGGACAACAGGCATCTCATAAGCTTCGACCCTGCTGTTGTGGGCATCTCAAATACAGGGCTCGGCCCTCAGTACCTGCCCGGAAGCCCTACGAGGTGCTACCTCAGGTGCCACGATATAGACCATAACCCGGGCGGGGTCTTCAGGCTGGACGGCTCGAAGCCGGCTGGCTCATGGTAATCCGGCATGGGAATTGCTTCTTAAATTTTAAGGGATTTTTTTAGGAATTAAAATAAAGGGAAAATGAGTTATAAGAGGCTCATAGGCATAGCTGGAGCGGCACTGGTGTGTGTTTTAACGCTCTATAGCGGGATATCCCTCTCAGGGGTCAGGTGCAGTCAGCACGACATGAGAGATGCGGATATAAGACAAAACTTCGATTCTTGCGGTAGTGCTGGCAGTCAGTTCACATTCGATACGGTGCAGGTATGCGTATTCTGCCATACGCCTCACGGCGCAAACCTATCCGTACAGCAGGGCGGGATTTTCAATGAGACGGGGGTAGGCCAGCAAAGCTATTATGCAAGCGGCGCTTATTCCAATACAACCAGTACAACCCCCCTTCTCCTCTGGAACAGGGCGCTTTCAAGCCAGACGGCCTATTCCGTATATACATCTTCCACCATGAATGCATACACGGGAACCCTGAGGATATATTCCCTCCTTTGCCTGAGCTGTCATGACGGGGTAACCGCCCTTAATGTCGTAAAAAACGGTCCGGAGGACTCCGGGACGACCATCACGCCTACGGGTGGCGGGTATACATATATAGGGGAGTTGTTCAATGGTTCATCTCCTAATTATTGGGGGCCGAACATCGGCGAGAGGACAGACGCATCTCAGGAGCTCAAACTCTCAAACGACCACCCTATAAGCTTCGACTACACCTCCGGGCTTGTCGCCAACGATGCGGCCATCACAGGCGCCGGCCTCCGGGAACCGAATGTGGGAGGCTATGTCTACAACGCGGATGTGAAGCTCTTCTACAGCTATTCCACAGGCCAGCGCACGAGTATGGAATGCTCCACATGCCACGATGTCCACAATAAATACAATCTTGGATACGACCCTGCCGATGCTTTATACCCGCTCCTTACGATGACTCTAAATAACAGCGCCCTGTGCCTTAACTGCCACCTGAAGTAAACTCTTTTTAAACTAAAAACTTTCTAAACTATTGACTCACGCAAAATCAATGTCCTATGTCGTTGTCATTCCGGCTTGTCCATACCCCCCTACTTCCCCCCTTGTTAAGGGGGGAGTTGAGGGGGGATGGCACAGCTTTTGCTTTTTATATTTATTAGGAGGCGGTATATAGTTTAGAGTTTGGCTTAAATATCAATAATTTAAGGGGTTTTGAGATGAGGTCTGGATGAGACTTGCGGCAAAAGGCGTAAAGCATGATAATGGGTGGGTGAAAACTACCATCTTGACAGGAGAGGTATACTTCAAGAGAATTGATATCGGGAACTTTATGGCTTATAGGGTTCATTTAAGGCAAAGCCGGGAGGGGTCATTATGAGCAAGAGGGCCTTTATAGTTTTAGCGCTGAGCATATGTATGGTCGGCAGTGCGCATGCCGCAGTCTGCCCCGAGGTTGCGCCCCTTCCCGTAATTGGCGGCCTGAGCGACCCCTCGTGGGTGGCGGTGGACTCCGGAGGCTTTGTCTATGTAACCGAGAATGTGGCGGACCGGATAAAGGTTTTCGGCCCGTCGGGCAGGCTCGTAAGGAGCATCAGTCATCCTAGGCCCTCGGCAATCGCGGTGGACGGCGATGTCATTTATGTGACGAGTTCTTCTCAGAGGACGCTTTCGATATACGGCGCAGACGGCACGCTAAAGAAGTCCGTGGACACCGGCATCAAGTTTCCGTCGGGCATAGCCCTTTCCCCGGAGCGGGTTTATATATCGGACCCGAGCAACTCCCGCATCAAGGTCTATGACAGGGCGGGCAACGAGCTTTTTTATTTCGGGGCCGACGGAACGAACTTCGTCCCCATAGGGCTTGCCTACGAGGCGGGCACAGGGCAGGTTTATGCGGTAAGCAGGGTACCTGCGGGGGTCTTCGTATTCGATGGGCAGGGGAGGTTCGTGAAGAAGTTTTACTCCGCATACGGGACGGGCGGGGTGATAGCCGAGCCGCGGGGGATAGCGCTCGACGCCGGGGGCAGGCTCTAGGTAGCCGATGCCGTAAGGTTGGGTATTCATGTATTCGATAACAACGGGACCCCTGTTTGTTCGTTCCCCTCGAACGGCGGGTTGAACAGGCCCTTCGGGATGGCCATAAGCGGCGCCAAGGTGCTTTCGGTAGCGGACAAAGACGGCGGAAGGATGCTCCGGATGGGACTCGACGATTTCGTGAGCCTCAAGGCAAGCCCGCTTGAGCTCAGGTTCCAGGGCAGTGCGTGTCTGAACCCTCCCGGGCAGGCCGTAACGCTCGCAAACGAGGGCAAGGGCGTTCTCAGGTGGCGGGCGGATGCCGATTCGAGTTGGATAACGGTTGCACAGGCAACCGGGGAGATAAACGGGGGAGAGTCCGCACAGGTAGATGTAAACATCTCATCGGCGGGGCTGTCCGAAGGGACATATCAGGGCAATGTAAAGTTCTCCGGGGAGGGTATCTCGGAGGTCGTAGCGGTAACGGTCGAGATACTTCCTCCGCCAACGCTGAGCGTAAGTCCGGAGGGCGTGTCGTTTACGCAGAAGGGGCAGAATGTCCCGCCTTCTCAGGGCATTACGGTTGAACTGAGCGGGGACAGGACGGGCGCAGGGACATGGAGCGCTCAATCCGACAGCGGCTGGCTTAAGGTCTCGCCTACAAGCGGCCCTTCAAACACGCTTAGCATGGTCTCGGCGTCGGTAGATGTTACGGGACTTCCGGGCGGAACCCATACCGGAAGGATAAGCATAGAGGCGGGTTGCGCAAAGGGAAGCCCGGCAGGGGTTTCCGTCTCATTGGAATACATAAAGGGCGGGACGATAAATGTCCTTACGAACCTCAACGAGGCGTCATACACGATAACCGGGCCTCAGACTTATACCGGCGCGGGCATCAGCTATCAGGCGGATGCCGTGCCCGAGGGCGCATACACAATAACATTCGGCAGGGTGAAGGGTTTCAAGACCCCGCCTTCGTATTCGCTTTCCGTAGCGGACGGACAGATAGTGCAGTTCACCGGCAATTATAAGGACCTCAGGAAGCAGATGAAGGTCGTTGCCACGCCGGGCAAGGCTCCGGAGTCCATAGCAGAGGAACTCAGGGTGTATGAAAGGGCGGGGACGCTCCTTAAGGCGATGGACATCGAGGCCGCAGGGAAGGGTTCCTCCCCGCGGTACGGCTCTCAGACCGCGGTCGGAGACATGGACGGAGACGGCTCAGGCGATATACTGGTTGCCCGCGGGAAGGGCGGGGCCGTAACCGGCTATAAGGCGGACGGCACTGTGATTACTGGGCTTGGGTTTACTGCATTTAAGGGGCTATCGGCGGAAGTCTCTGCCGGGGATTTGGACGGCGACGGCCTTGATGAGATAGTCATAGGCGCAGGGCCCTCAAGCGGAAACCCGGCCGAGGTCAGGGTCTTTGCCTTCAAGGACGGAGTGGTGTCCGATACGGGCATAGACTTCCTTGCATACACGGAAAAGACGGGCGTAAATATCGCGGTTTCAGACATAGACGGCGATGAGATAGCGGAACTCCTCGTGGTTCGGGGACATTCCGGGGACGCGCCTCTGGAGGTCAGGCTCTATAAGGTCGATGCCTCTCTGGGCGAAGGAAAGTGGTTGATAGTCCCGGCAGGCGGGTTTAACGCAGGCGGTTCGTTCGATACCCCGGACATCGCAGGCGGGGACATAGACGGAGACGGCATTGACGAGGTCATCGTTGCTTCGGTGCCCCAGCCCTCCGGGAAGACCGCAAAGGTGACCGCATACAGGCCCGACGGCACGGTTGCGGCCTCCTTTGAGGTTGCGGCCTCTTCCGGCATAGCGATAGCGGCCGGAGATACGGACTACGACGGCTCTGCCGAAATAGTCATAGGCGATGCAGGTAGCTCAAAAGTAAGGGTATACGATGCAGGCGGAGTCCTGCTTAATGAGTTTACGGCCTTCGACGGCAAGGGTATTTCGGGCGTAAGGGTCTCCATGGGTGAATTGGATTATTAGGGGGTATTGTCATGAAACGATGTAATAAGTTTTCATTGTTTTTGCTTTTAAGCTTAATCCTTCTTGCGGGTGGGAGGGCCCTTGCATACGACCCGCCGCATGACT
>CAZPPU010000094.1:0-7004 GCA_964588515.1 uncultured Nitrospirota bacterium | reverse complement strand
GGATTTGATAAGAATGGTGTCCTCATGGTGAGAAGGACAAGGAAATACACAAGCACGGCGTTCAAGATGTGCACCGTAAGATTGAAGATGTGATAGCCCGTTACATCTAAGCCGTGAATTTTATAATTAAGCGCGAATGTGAGATAGCCGATATATCTGCTTTTAAAGGCGTTATAGAGCTTATCTTCTTTTGCCTCAGAAGGGTCAGCGAAATACCGGAGGTCCTTTATAAGAGGGTTTTCTACTATGTTATGCACATCATCGAAATGAAACGGCACATCGAATGTATTTGAGTATGCAAGGAGGCCGAGGAGGGCGATGAGGAGGAGGTGGAAGGGGGTTTTGTTAAACAAAGCCATTAAATATTTTAGCATATAGCCCCCCTTTTGACCCTTCTTTGAATTGTATGTTATTATTTTTTAATGCTTTTCAGTCTCCTTAAAGAGTCCTTCCTCAGGCAGAAGAAGGCCATGGCCCTGATGCTCCTTTCGGTTTCTATGGGAACGGCGCTGACCGCCTCTCTTATATCGGTTTCCCTCGACATTAAAGGCAAGGTCTCAAAAGAGCTGAGGGCATTCGGCGCAAACATAGCGGTCGAGCCCAAGGTAGAAGGGCTTGCCGACCTTGCCGGACAGAAACGGCATCTCCGTGAAGAGGACATCTACAAGGTAAAGACCGTCTTTTGGAGGCATAATATCATAGGGATTGCGCCTTTTCTTGAGGAACAAGCAGTGCTTGTCGCGGGGGCAAAAAAACTTAATGTAACGGTCGTGGGGACATGGTTTCAAAAAGAGCTTCCCCTTCCGGGCGAGGCAGGGACATTCAAGGCGGGCGTGGAGACCGTATCTCCA
Organism: uncultured Nitrospirota bacterium; assembly: GCA_964588515.1. Taxonomy (GTDB): domain Bacteria; phylum Nitrospirota; class Thermodesulfovibrionia; order Thermodesulfovibrionales; family JdFR-86; genus CAZPPU01. The sequence goes on along the minus strand of CAZPPU010000094.1, from coordinate 6,153 downwards.
TGGTGGCATGTAGAGGGCGCACCCCCTGAGGGCGCATCCCTCGTCGTCGGAGCGTCCTTGGCGGATGAGCTCGGGCTTAAGTCCGGGGATGCGCTTTATCTCGATGAGAAACCCTTCACGGTCTCAGGCACTCTTTCGACAGGCGGCCCGGAAGACGACAAGGTATTCATGGACCTTGCCGGCCTTCAGGCGCTTAAGGGCCTTCGGGGGAAGGTCTCGAGGGTCATGGTCTCCGCAGTCACCACACCCATGGACGAGTTCGCCTACAAAGACCCGTCTTCGATGAGCAAAAAAGAATACGAGAAATGGTATTGCACCGGATATGTGACATCCATAGCCAAGCAGGTCGAAGAAGTCTTTGAAGGCGGAAAGGCAAAACCCCTCTGGCAGGTGGCCCAGACCGAGGGCAGGGTCCTTGAAAGGATGAGTCTTCTTATATATCTTCTAAGCGCGGCGGCGCTCATGGCCTCGGCCCTCGGCGTATCCACGACGATGGTTGCAAGCCTCCTAAGGAGGCTCGATGAGATAGGGCTCATGAAGTCCATAGGCGCAGACAGCCTCCAGATAAGCCTGATATTTCTTTTCGAGGCCCTTATCATAGGCTTTGCGGGCGGGCTTTCGGGCTGGCTCATATCCCTCGGTGCGGTAAAGTTCATAGGCCAGGCGGTCTTCGGAACCGAGCTTACAAGGAGGGCGCTCCTTTTCCCTATCTCCGTCCTTAGCGCCCTCTTTATTGCGACCGGCGGCAGTTTCATGCCCATAAGAAGGGCGCTTAGGGTGAAACCCGTGATAGTCCTCAGGGGCGGCAGATGACGGGCAGAAAGTGGTTTTACCATGTGCTGATGAGCGCTCTAAGGCAAAGAAGGGGCCGGGTGGCGGTGGCAGTGCTCTCGGTGGCGATAGCATCCGCCGTTGTGGTTTCGGCAGTCGGGCTTAGTGCGGGCATAAGACGCCTGCTCGGAGGCGAGCTTAAGGCATACGGGGCAAATATGATAGTTTCAAAAAAGGGCGGGCATATAGATGCGGCGATGCTCGATGCCCTTAAAGGGATAGCGGGGATTGAAGGGCTCTCGCCCCAGCTTTATAGCCCGGTTTCGCTGAACGGCCTTCAGGTGGAGATGATAGGCATGAGCGGCGCGCAAGGCCTCAAGGTCTCAGGCGCTTTCCCCGTAGAGGGCGAAGTCCTCATAGGCGCGGACTTAAGGGCCGGACTTGGATTGAAAACCGGAGATACGGTCAAAATCCGGGGTGCGGTTATGACCGTTTCCGGCTTTATAGAAACCGGCGGGCCCGAGGACAAGGCTGTAATACTCCCCCTACCCTCGGCCCAGAGGCTGACCGGGCTTGAGGGCAAAGTAAGCGCGGTACTGATAAGGGGCCGGCCCGGAATGCTCGATGAAACAGCAAAAGCCATAGCCGATGCCATGCCCGATGCGGATGTGAAGACCATGAGGCAGGTCGCCGGCGCGGAGGAGTCTTTCCTCAGGAAGATAGAGCTTCTTCTTGCGCTCGTAACGGTCGTTGTGGTCGGGGCATCGGCAATAAGCGTTTCAAGCACGATGAGCGCAACCGTGCTCGAAAGGCTTAGGGAGATAGGTCTTATGAAGGCATTAGGCGGAACAAAAAAAGGGATAGGCAGGTTTTATCTAATGGAAGCGGTCATTATAGGCGCAGGCGGCGGCATTCTTGGCTTCCTTACCGGGTTCGTCTCGGCGCAGGCGGTCTCAAAGGGCGCATTCGGCTCCTATATAAGCATGCCGGTTTATCTTGTGCCGGTCTCTATCGTAACCGGGCTTATCATCGCCATGTCGGCAAGCGCACTGCCCCTGAGGGCCGCGCTGATTGAAAAACCCTCGGTGGTTCTAAGGGGCGAATGATGGAACTTATCGAACTCAAAGGCGTGCATAAGGAATACGAAACGGCCGTTGCGCTGAGGGGGGTGGACCTCTCCGTCGGGTCGGGGACATGGTGCTCTGTCATCGGGCCTTCGGGCTCGGGCAAAAGCACCCTCCTCAATATAATAGGCGGCCTCGACAGCCCTACAAAGGGACAGGTCTTCGTGGACGGCGCGGATTTGGGCACTCTGAGCGAGGACGCCCTCGCCCGCTTCAGGCGGGAGCGTATCGGCTTCGTCTTTCAACAGTCCTATCTCATACCCTATCTTTCAAGCGTAGACAATGTCATGCTCGCCCAGTACTTCCACAGCATGCCCGACAGGAAAGAGGCGGAGGAGGCCCTCCGGAGGGTCGGCCTCGGCCACCGGCTCGGCCACAGGCCCGGAGAGCTGAGCGGCGGAGAACAACAGAGGGTCTGTATCGCACGGGCCCTCATAAACAGCCCCCGGCTCCTCCTTGCGGATGAGCCGACCGGGAATCTCGATAGGGAAAACACCCGCCTCATACTCGAACTCCTCAAAGGGCTTCATGCGGAAGAACACTTCACCATCATCCTCGTAACGCACGACCCCTATGTGTCCAAATGGGCGCAGAGGATCGTCACGATGGAGGACGGAAAGGTCATAAAGGATGAGCCTCTTTATTATTGAGGCCGCAGTCGTCGGCCTCAAAGAGGCCCTTAAGCTCTGGGTCGTCTGGCTTGTGCTTTCGGCTTACCTTAAAGACAGGGGGGCGCCCCGGCTCACCAGGGCCTTCCACCTGGGCATAGCCCTCACCACGGCCCTCTTTGCCGTCTCCTTCGCGATTTCCTCGGACCCTTATGTCAGGGTCATGCTTTCGAGACTCACTGGGTATACATTTTTCATATTCTTCATTTCGAGCATCGCGGCCCTGCTTGAGTCCACGGGCACGAGGCTTTTCGCCGGGCTTAAGCCGCCCTACGGCATATTGCGACCCTTAACCGCCCTTTCGACCGTATTTTATTTTTCCCCGGACATAATCGGCTCTTCGATGTTCATAAGGGAGCTTTCGGAGATGAAAGGCGCTTATGCGGCCGTTTATCTTTCCGGTTTCGCCGGCTTTGCACTGCCTTTTATCCTTACGGCACTCACGCTCTGTAAGTATAGGGGAAGCCGCACTGCGGCCATTGCGGCCATTGCGCCTTATTTCGGGACCGCACAGTTTCTTCTTTTCCTTTCGATGGTCAAGCTCTTAGGCGGCGGGATAAAGGGGTTTGCGGAGTTCTCCCTTATCCCGATGGTGCAAAGGGGCGTTATGAAGTTCTTCCACGACTTCGTCCACCAGACATTCGTATTTCTGATGGTCCCGGACCATCCCCTGCTTGCAACAACGGTGTGGAACTTTATAGGCATATTCTTCGGCCCCAACATCGCCATGGCCGCATCGCTTTTCATCCTCCTCCTGCCGCCAGCCATGTTCCTGTATAAGAGCCTGCCCACAAAGGCAGAAGCCGGCGATTACGGGAGCGCAACAGGGGCAGAAAGAAGAAAGCTCATGGCGTCTGTCAGGGCTGACAGAAGGAAGAAGGCAGTGCCCGTAGTCGGGTTTATCGCCCTCATACTCATATTCTATTTTTCCGGCGGCGCAGGCGAAGTCTCAAGACTCTATAACCCAAAGCCGAAGCCTGTTGTCGAAGACAAGGGCGTGATAATCATCCCGCTTACAGACCCGACGATGGACCTCATGGACGGTATGCTCCATAAGTTTTCGTTTGCCGCCGAAGGAAAGACCATGAACCTGCTCATAATAAAAAAGCCGGACGGGAAATTGGCCCTCTGCCTCGATGCCTGCGAGATATGCCCGCCTGAGGGATACGGACAGAGGGAAGGACATGTGGTCTGCATCTACTGTATGACGCCTATACCGGTCGAGACCTTGGGACGGCCGGGCGGCTGTAACCCCATCCCGGTTAATGCCTCGATTACGGAGAAGGACATAAGAGTGGATGTCGCCGAAATCATCGGGAAATGGCAAAAGGTCGGGGGGGCTGGGTCCGTAGAATGAGGCTCGTTAGAAAGGCATACGGGCTTCTTTCGTCGAAGGCCCTTCTTATATGGCTTGTAGGCGGATGGGTGGTTTATTATGTGACTCTGGCCGTCTGGTCGAAGGAGGCGTTTGCCGGCTTTATATCAGGGCTCGGGAAAAACCCTCTCATCCAGGCGCCCTACATAGTCTTCCTCGTATGCCTGCTTTTAAATATAATCAGGGTGGGACTACGAGCCCCCTCGGTGGCACGGCCACTCCGCAAGGGGCCACGGGCCCCGGCGCAACAGGGGCTTTTGAGGCTCCTTTTATGGATATTTCTGCCTTTGGGCGTATTTCTTTTCCTTACCGGGTATTTCGTGTCCGCCACATTAAGAAAGGAGGCGCAGTTTTTGGTAGGCGGCGGCGAGGTCGTAAAGGCAAGTCCTAAGGACGAATATCGGGTTAAGGAAGTCATCCCTGCGCTCGATGAAGAGACCTTTACATCCGCCGGGCAAGAGGCATGGGTCTTCCAGTACGAGCCGAGGGTCGTCCTCAGTCGTGGGGATGAGGACTTCGAGGTCGGCGCATTCCCCCCAAAGAGAATCCGCGGGGTCTATTTCCATATTCTCAACTTCGGCATCGCCCCGGGCGTAAGACTTTCGGAGGACGGCTCGGTCCTTCAGGAAGGCTATGCCGCATTAAGACTCCTTCCGCCGGGCAGTGAGGACGACTTCGAGCTTCCGCCCTTTTACAAGGTCTCGCTGAGGCTCGCACCCGAAAGGACGATAGAGAAAGGCGCGCAGAGCATTAAGCTCTACAGCCTCAAGTCCCCGTCCTACGAAACCACCGTCTATAAAGGGCAGGAGGTTCTCTTCGAGGGCAATTCAAAGGACGGAATCGGATTCGAGGGCCGGACATTGACATTTTTCGAGCCCGGATACTGGGTTTTGCTCGTCATGGTGAAAGACCCGGGGGTAATGCCCATCGTGGCAGGGATTTTCTTCATTTTGGTGGGTATTCCGCTCGTGGCCGCAGGGCTTATAATACGGGCCGTCAAGACTTAGATGCCACATGCCCTGTGAAAGGCGTATGTTAAAATATTTTATGAACATGCCTGAGGCTTTCAACAAAACCCCCTTCCACCTCGCCCTCATCGCCCTCCTCGGCCTCCTTGCATACTCAAACACCTTTAATGTGCCGTTTCAGTGGGACGAGACGGACCTGATAGTAAATAACTCCGCTATAAAAGACCTGAGCAATTTCGCTCCGGCAAATCTCGAAAAACTCGGCTCCTTTAACAGAAGGTATATTGGCTATCTCACATTTGCGCTTAATTATAAAATCCACGGCTTAGATGTGAGGGGCTATCATATTTTCAACCTTGTGGTGCATATCCTTAATGCATGTCTTGTGTATTTTCTTGTCATGCTTACTTTCAGGACACCGTTTCTTAGTAACCCCCCTCTGTCCCCCCTTAGTTTAAGGGGGGACTCAAAGGGGGGTTATTGCTCTACTCGGCCTCCCTCCTCTGCGCCCTCCTTGCGATGAAGACGAAGGAGATCTCGGCCACGCTTCCGCTCATTATTGTGCTTTACGAATTCATGTTCTTTAGAGGGCCGGTCAGAAGAAGGCTTCTTTATCTCGTCCCGTTTCTTCTTGCAATGCTCATAATCCCGCTGGCATTTTCAGGTATGGACAAATCATTAGGAGCATCGGCCCGTCTTCATCCGGTCTCAAGTTGGACATACTTTATTACTCAATTTAATGTAATTGTTAAATACATAAAGCTTTTAGTTTTGCCCGTAAATCAGAACCTTGATTATAATCATCCTCTGTACCATTCATTAGTTGAACCGCAGGTGTATTTGCCGTTTCTGCTTTTGCTTTCTGTTTTTACTCTTGCCGTTTACCTGATTTGTTATTCCCGTACCGGCAATAGTGCGCTTCAATTCATATCATTTGGGATGCTCTGGTTTTTCATAACTCTTCTGCCGGAGTCGAGTTTTATTCCGATTGTAGATGTAATGTTTGAGCACAGGGCGTATCTTCCATCCGCAGGACCCTTTTTTGCGATAGTGACAGCGATATTTTTATCTGCGGAAAAGATGAGGAAAAGACATGCGGCAATCCCGCTTCTTGTCCTGATGACATTTGTCTTTTTGTATGCCTCCCATATGCGGAATGCTGTATGGTCAAGCGAAATAAGTTTATGGGGAGATGTCGTAAAAAAAAATCCTCTAAATCCGCGGGGACATTATAATTTAGGGAAGGG
>CAZPPU010000093.1:0-7053 GCA_964588515.1 uncultured Nitrospirota bacterium | reverse complement strand
AAAATCCCCAGGCATCTGGGCCGTGGTCGAGTGGACCGAGAGGGCAAAGGAATATTTCAAAAATAGGGAATACCGGTATCTCTCGCCGGTCTTCCTCAAGAGGCTTTCGGACAACAAGGTTTTAAGGCTCATAAATTGCGCACTCACGAACCAGCCCGCCATAGACGGGATGGTTCCGATAGTGAATAAGGGGGCAGTGCCCCCGGCCAAATCAGGAAAGGAGGAGTTTATGGACAGACAGAAGTTGTGCGAGGCCCTCGGCATAGCCGCCGCCTCAACGGATGCCGAGGTCACAGGCACGCTCGTGGCGCTGAAGCAGGCACATTCCGAGATTTCAAATCTGAGATCTCAAATCTCAAAGCGGGATGCCGAAGACCTCGTGGCCCTCGCCATGAAAGAAGGCAAGGTTACGCCCGCACAGAAGGACTGGGCCGTGGACTATGCGGAACGCGACCCGGAGGGCTTCAGGGTCTTCGTCTCGAAGGCCGCGGTCGTCGTCCCGATGGGTGAGGTGGGCACGGCCCGCCGCGAAACAGGAGTTGCACTGCACGATGAGAGATGCAGATGGCGGTGAACAAGGCCCTCGGCATAGATGTCGAGACCTTCAGAAAACATAACAAAAAGGAGAAATAGGACATGGCAGCACTCACGGCAGACAGGAACACGCCACGGAGGGACGGCCAGACCGTTTCCCTGCCCGTGGCCGCATCCAAGAAGATTTATGCAGGGGCCCTCGTTGCGCGGGACGCAAGCGGCTACGCAACGCCCGGTGCGACGGCAACGACCCTGCTCGGAGTCGGAAGGGCGGAGGCTCAGGCCGACAACTCATCCGGAGCGGCAGGCGCAATAAGCGTTGATGTGGAGCGGGGTGTTTTCAGGTTCGCAAACTCATCCGGCGCAGACGAAATCACAAGGGCGGACATCGGAAACGACTGCTACATCGTGGACGACCAGACCGTGGCAAAGACCAACGGCACAAGCACACGGAGCGTGGCCGGCAAGGTCTTCGATGTGGACGCCTCCGGGGTATGGGTGAGGTTTCAGTAGGGTCAACAACCCCTCTTACGGGGGGATACATAAGGGGGACCTGTCTGCCGTATGACTTCAGAAGGCAGGTGGAAAATCCCCCTTATGAGAAAGATTGGAGGAACATATGGTTATCAATCAGGCATCGCTCGGCGCAATCTACAAGAGCTTCAAGACCATCTTTAACGAGGCGTTCTCAGGCGTAGAGACCCTCTACGAGAAGGCGGCCATGGTCGTGCCCTCATCCGTCAGGGAGGAGTCCTATGCGTGGCTCGGCGCATTCCCGAAGATGAGGGAATGGGTAGGCGACCGGCAGATAAAGAACCTCTCGCTTTCAAGCTACTCCATCAAGAACAAGGACTGGGAGGCGACCATCGAGGTAGACCGTAACGACATAGAAGACGACGCCATCGGCATCTACAAGCCCATCATCTCGGAGCTGGGAAGGGCCGCAGGCGTGCACCCGGACGAATTAGTCTTCAATGTCCTAAAGGACGGCTTCACCACTGCATGCTATGACGGTCAGTACTTCTTCGACACGGACCACCCGGTTGCAGGGGCAAGCGTCTCCAATTTCGGCGGAGGCGCAGGCACTGCATGGTACCTCCTCGATGTCTCGAAGGCCCTCAGGCCACTCATATTCCAGAGCCGGAGGGAGGTCGAGTTCGTCTCCAAGGACATGCCCGACGACGAGCATGTCTTCATGAGAAAGAAGTATATCTACGGCGTGGATAGGCGTGACAACGCAGGCTACGGCCTCTGGCAGTTGGCCTATGCCTCCAAAGACACCCTGAACGCCGCAAACTACGGAAACGCCCGTGCCGCCATGCTCGGGTTCAAGGACGACGAGGGCAAGCCCTTGGGCGTCGTCCCGGGCCTCCTCATCGTGCCGCCTACGCTTGAGGGTGCGGCAAGAGAGATACTCATGAACGAGCGGGACGCCTCCGGCGCAACGAACAAGTGGCGGAACACCGCGGAGCTTTTGGTCGTTCCGTGGCTGGCGTAAATAGCCTGTAAGGGGGACTTGCGTCCCCCTTACATATCCCCCTGAGGGAAGGAGGAAAATATGCCCTACAGCACACTCGATGACATAAAAAAGCTCATCCCGGAGGCTGTGCTCATTCAGCTCACGGACGACGAGGGGGTGGGCTCGGTGAATCAAGCGCGGATTGACGAGGCCGTCAAACAGGCCGATGCGGAGATAAACTCTTACTGCGGAAGTAGATATACGGTCCCGTTGTCTATAGTGCCGGACCTCGTCCGGAAGCTCTCGGTGGACATCGCCATATACAACCTCTATTCGAGGCACATGGAGGTGATGCCGGAGACGAGGGCCGAGAGGTTCAAAAGCGCGGTCAGGCACTTAGAGGCAGTCGCAAAGGGTCTGGTCTCTCTGGGCATAGACCCCTCGCCCTCCGCCTCCACGGACGGCAGGGCGGAGACGAACAAGGAGACGGACGGGAATGTCTTTTCGAGACAGAAATTAGAGGGGTTCTGAGGTGACATATGATTAAGACCTGCTGCCTGAACATACTTGAAACAAGCACGGTGAGCCTTGCCGCGGGTTACGGGGACGAAGACCCCTCTTATCCCCTCTACCGGCTCTACGACCGCAACATCGGAAGGCCCTTTAAGACGACCTCCGCGGTTACGACTCAGATAAAGGTAGACCAGGGCGCAAGCCCGGTTCCGGTAGATAGGCTTCTAATCCCTGCCGGACATAATCTGAGCGGTTTGACCCTTGCCGTCTTATATTCGGATAACGGGACGGCATGGTCGTATGCCGCAACGGATTGGACTGCGGGGAGCGGCCTCATAGACAAGTCGTGGGCCTCCCTCACAAAGCGGTATTGGCTCTTCAGCATCAACACGCCCTCGGCCATTCCCGCAATCCCGGAGCTATTTCTCACCCGGACATACACATGGGAAAGGTGCATCCTGAAGACCGGGCCCTTGGATAAGCTCTTTAATGTCGAACGCGCGGAGTCCGCAAGCGGGCTTGTGAGGTTCCTCATAAAGGGCGACTCCCGGAGGCAAAGGGTCTACCGTATCTCGAATGCAGGGGAGACGCAGAAGACGAATATCCTTTCGCTCAACGATACATGGCAGGGCGGAAAGCCCTTTTGGCTTTACGACCACGAGGGCGTCTGGATTTTCGGGGAGCTTCGTAAGCTCATCGATTTAAAGGAGACTGCCTACAGGACATACGGCTTCGATTTCGATTTTTTGGAGGTTCTGCCATGAGGTATGAGTGCATATCAGGCCCGGCCGTGGGCATCGAGATAAACGGACAGAAGGTCATTCTCTACCCGGGCGTGGAAGCGGATTTACCGGATGACAACGAATATGTCCGGCTGTTTGTAGAGCAAGGATGGCTGGCGGAAATCGCTTAAAACCCCCTCACCCCTCCCCTCTCCCTCAAGGGGAGAGGGTGAGGGAGAGGGTGATTAAAAAGAAGGAGGAGCTATGGAAGTAAAGGAGACATTGAAACTCAAGGGACATGTGAAGGTAGAAAAGTATGCCGCCTGCGTCATCCCTGAAAACGGGGAACCCTACGAGGTAATCGAAAGCGAAAACCTCTTCCTCACCGTGGGCATAAACGAGCTCTGGTCTCTTCTGACCGGCGCAAGTGCCAACCACTTCGACAACACAAACGCCCAAATCGGAATAGGGAACGACAAGACCACCGCGCCTGCGGCAGGACAGACCGACCTTCAGGGCGCATCCAAGACCTATAAGGCGATGGACGCCAGCTACCCCACCACGCCCTCTAACGGGCAGGTCCAGTTCAAGAGCACATTCGGAAGTTCCGATGCCAACTACGAATGGGGCGAATTCACCGTGAAGCAGTCGGTCTCGGCAAAGTGCCTTAACCGCTCGACGAACTCGGGCGCAGGCTGGGGCACAAAGGCCACGGGCACGACATGGACCATCACCGTAACGCTTAGCATCGCGTAACCCCACCCATCCTCCCCTTATTTAAGGGGAGGAGCGAGGAGGGGTTAGAAAAGGAGGCATTGTGTCCGGCGGATACCTTACTGGCTACACAGGCGGCGGCGATAATATCTATGTCATCGGCAATTACGGTGGAGCGAATGTTCAGGACTTAGCTCAGGGCTTCAAGGTCTCAAACGATGTCCCATCCGCCGGGAAACTTCAGGTCGAATTCCAGATAGACGGCTTGAGCGGGTCATTTGCATATCCGCTTGCCGTAAAGATTGCCGGCGAGGCCGGCGGAGGCGGCCCGAACCTCTCCGATGTCCGGGGCTCGACTACCGTCGCCCTCACGGCCAACGGCTGGACTGCCGTCACAATCACGCTTTCCGCCGGGCTTGCCGCCGGCATTCAATACTATCTCGTCCTCGATGCGAATAACTCCGAGACCGCCGGAGGCGACTGGAAATGTTCATCCACGGGCAACCCCTATGTAAACGGCTCTCTCTGGTATAGAAACCCCTCGGATGCCGGGACATGGACGGCGCTTGCGGACGCCGATGCGAACTTCAAGCTCACATGGTCTGAAATCTCCGAGTCGGACTCCGGCGTGGGCACGGATTCGGCCTCCCTCCTTGCGAGCATCAGCGTGCAGGAATCAGGCACCGGGGTTGAATCCATAGAGGCCCCGGCGCTTACGGCATCGGATTCTGCCGTGGGCACGGACGAGGCCGCAATATCCCTTGAGCATCTCGTCTCCGATTCCGGCGTGGGTTCGGATACGGCCGTCGTTGTCAACCCCTACGACCAGGGCGGATACCTGACGGGCTTTACCGGCGGCGGGGATAACAGCTACACCCTCGGCAATTACGGCGCCGATGTTCAGGTCCTTGCGCAGGGATTTAAGGTTTTGGGCGATGTGCCGACCGGGGCAAGGCTTCAGATAGAGTTTCAAATCGCCGGGCTTACGGGCGCATTCCTCTATCTCACGGAGGTAAAGCTCTGCGGTGCAGGCGGCGACGGAAAGCCCAACCTCTCGGATGTCCGGGCATCGGGGACAATCGCCCTTTCATCGAATATCTGGCAGGTCAAGGAGCTGACAGTGTCAGCCCCGCTTACGGCAAACACCCAGTATTACCTTTGTCTCCTCCCAAACGGCGCAGAGACGAAGGCATGCTCGTGGGTTTGTCAGAGCACGGGCAACCCCTATGCAGGCGGTGCGCTTCATTATTCAAACGACAACCCCATAAGCTGGACCGCGCTGACCAATGCGGATGCGAATTTCAAGCTCACATGGGAGGACATCTCCGAGTGTGATTCCGCAGTCGGCACGGATGCGGCAAGTGCCGAGACCTCGTGGGGGATGTCGGATGCAGGCGTAGGCTACGACCATGCGGTCGTCTACAAGTCCGGCCCGCCGATAGGCCAGATGAGGGACAGGAGCCGTTATAAGCCGGCATACTTGGTCGAGATTACGCTCAAGAACTCCGGCCCCACGCTTTACTTTTCCGACAGGAACATAAATGCCGGAGGCATGCTCTACGAGGATTATCTCGACGACCTCTCGGGCTTGGGCGACGAGCTCCGGCGGCTGGATTCAAGCGCGCTCAATGCGGACATCACGCTTAAATTCAAAAACGATAAATACAAGACATATAATTACCTTGTGGAAATAGGAACTGCCTATCCCTTCGAGGGCGCGGTGTGCGTTATAAAGGAGACTGCACTCGATGACTCAGGTCAGGCATCCGTCCCTGAGACGGTCTTCAAAGGCGCGCTCGATGAGCCCGAAGGCATAGACCTCATGGGGTTTACATGCAGGGTCTCAAGCATGCCCTATGTGAAAGACAGGGCGTGGAAGCAGGCGGTCATAGACACCACGACTTATCCGAATGCATACGAGGATGTCGGCAAGATAGAGCCTATAGTCTACGGGCTGGACATCCGCATACCTGCCCATAGGCTCGACTGGGGGGCGAAGACCACGCTCAAGGCAGGCATTACAGATAACACAAGCCTTGAACTGAGCGATGCGGCGAGGTTTCCCTCAGCAGGTAGTATGTGGATAGACGATGAAAAAATCGGCTATACGGGAAAGACCGGCAACACCCTTTCGGGCCTCACGAGGGGACAGGACGGGACGGCATCAACCGCGCACCGTGCGGGCGCAGAGGTCTGGGAGCATAAGACCCAATACGATTCCCTGCTTGCCGGGCATGAGCTTCACGGTGTGGGAGATATATTTGCAGAAATAGACGGGAAGCTCCTCAGGGTTACGGAGGGGGTCTCTGCCGTCTACGAAGGCGGAAAGCACAAGCTGAGGGCTTCGAGCCAGATAAAGACCGAGGTTGTCGAAGAAAATATCGGATTTTCAGTCGCGACCAGTTCCAAGAAAATCATCCCGGACAGCGCATCCGGCACACTTGCGAACACATATAATGCCATAGACGGCAATGACCGGACATGGGCAGGCGGCTCAGACGGGGGCGTGGGGAGTGTGACAGTCGGCTTCCCCACCACAAACTACGGCCCGGTCACACGGCAGTATTGTTATGTCACATATGCAACCGGAAACACCGACAGAGCCGTGGCTGTATCCGGCGACTGGAACCTGAATAGTTTATCGCCTACCGGTGGAAACAAAATCAAACTGCGCCTCCAGAAAAACGGCGGGAACTGGGGCGACGGCATTACGCTCGAATTCAGCGGCACAGGACTTGAATGGCTTGCGGTTTACGAGGTTGAAAAGACGGTCGAATATAACCCGACTGTGGAAAAGACCGGCGGTGTTATCGCCACCCGCAATGTAGACCGCTTTCATGCCGTTGTTTCGGGCCACAAGGACCCGGACGGAAATTACGGCGGCCTTGGCTCGCTCATCGAAAGGCCGGACTATGTCATGAAGCACTTCCTCGTCCAGAAGATGGGCTTCGGCCTCGATGACATAGACGGCATCTCGTTTAATTCATCGGGCACGGCATACGCAAACACATTCATCTCGGGCGGGTATAAGTTCGGCTTTGCAATAGGCGGAAAAATCACGCCCTCGAAGTTCCTGAAGGGGCTTGCTTACGAGACGAGGTCTACGGTTTC
>CAZPPU010000092.1:0-7199 GCA_964588515.1 uncultured Nitrospirota bacterium | reverse complement strand
GCTTTATGTGAAGTGGAGACTTGCGGGAGGCCTACAGGCCCCCCGCACCCCCCGCGCTAATCCCCCCACCCCCCCTTTACTAAAGGGGGGCAAGGGGGGATTATTAAATGGAAAAGGGGGATTTTTCTATCTTGCCTCCCTCCTCTGCGCAGTCCTTGCAATGAAGACGAAGGAAAATGCATTCACCCTGCCTCTAATGATTACACTCTATGAGTTTCTTTTTTTCAGGGGCCCTGTCCGGCCGAGACTTCTCAGGCTCATCCCTCTGCTCCTTACCCTTGCGATAATTCCGATATCCGTAGCAGGCGGGCCGAGGCAGGCGCTTGGCGGAGCGGCGTCTGCGGCAGGCGCTTTTGCATCTCCGGGCAATTATCTTCTTACAGAGTTCAGGGTGGTTGTCACATATATAAGACTGCTTTTCCTTCCGGTAAACCAGAATATCAATTACGATTACCAGGTATATAGCTCTTTCCGGGAATCCCCGGTGCTCCTTTCGTTTATCTTTCTTCTTTCGGTTTTTCTTTTTGCCCTCTACCTGATTTACCGCTCCAAATCAGACAAGCCGTCCCTGCGACTTATGGGTTTCGGGGTTTTGTGGTTTTTTCTTGCGCTTTCGGTCGAATCGAGCATCTTTCAGATACCGGTTGTTATTAACGAATACAGGGTCTATCTTCCATCGGCGGGTTTTTTCCCTGCGGTGGGAGCCGGGGCCTTTTTGCTTTTGGGCAGACTCAAGTGGAAAAAGGCCGCTCTTCCAGCGCTTCTCTCCATACTGCTTGCTCTTATGTATGCCGCATACGCAAGGAGCGCCGTATGGGAAAGCGACCTGAGCCTCTGGGAGGATGTGGTGAAGAAATCTCCCAAGCGGCCCTTCGGGCATAACAACCTCGGCAATTCGTATTATGCGCTTGGCATGATGGACAAGGCATTAGAGCGCTATCAAACGGCCGTAAGGCTTGACCCCCGGCTTCCGGATGCGCACTTCGGCCTCGGCAATGTCTACCTCGCAAAGGGGATGCCGGAGAATGCCCTTGAACATTACCGGGTTGCCATCGAGATAGAGCCTTACTTTGCGGAGGCGCATAACGGCATGGGCAATGCCTTCTTAAGCAAAGGGATGCCTGAGGAGGCGATTGAGCGCTATATTTTTGCAGGGAGGCTCAAGCCGGATTCCCCGGAGATACACCACAACTTAGGCGCGGCCTATGCCGCAAAAGGCGACAGAGACAGGGCATGTGCGGAGTTCCAAACCGCCCTCGAGATAAAACCCGACTACAAAGAGGCCATGGAATCCATGGAAGGGATTTGCACCCCGAGGTAAGCCTCAGTGTTTCTCCATCTCCTTGGCCTTGTTTTCGTATTCTTCGGCCCTCAAGTACCATCCCTTTTGTCTTAAGGCCGAGGCCATATTGTAATAATAGGCCGGGACATCGGGCTTAAGCGCAATGGCGTACTCGAAGTGCTCTATCGCAAGGTCGGGGAGGCCCTGTTTGAGGTATATCATGCCGAGCCTGTTGTGGCCGATGACATGGAGGGGGTTCATTTGAAGCGATGTCTTATAGTGCTCTACGGCCTCATCGAGACGGTCTTCCATCTCGTAGCTGAAGGCAAGCTCGCTGTGCGGCCCGTAGTGGTCGGGGGATTTCCCGACCGTGTCTTCCCACAGGGTTATATCGCTCCTCCATGCAGTATTTCTTTTTACAGCCGAGGCCGAATAAAGAAGGACAATCAGGATGAATATCGCCGATGCCGCATGACCTGCTTTCTTGAACGGCAGTCCGCGGAGCCGTTCAAGGAGGACGGCTAAAATCATGACATAGCCTGCCGAGGGCAGATAGAGATATCTTTCGGCAAATGTGTTTTCGCCCATCGCAGGTATGTAAAGCACAGGCAGGAGCGGGGCCGCTATGAACGCAAGGCTTATAAACGAGGTCCCATCCCTTTTCCGGAGAAAGACCGCTCCCGAAATGAAGCCCGCCATGACGAGAACCGACATAATCCCGCGGGGCTCGGTTATCGAATATACCGGGTTCAGCACATGGTATGCGTTGAGGCCGATGGGAAGGATTAATTTTGAGAGATAACCGGCAAAGAGCAAAAGGGCGTTTATGAAGTCCTGCCACCCTGTAAGCTCTGCATGTTTGGGTATGAAGCCCGGGGTAAGGCCGGTTGCATATACCCTCATCGCAAAATAAGCCCCTACGGCTAATATATGGGGCAGGTATCTTTCGGGAAACCGCAGGCGGAAGGGTTTTCCCCGCAGGGAAAGGTCATATGCTATGAGGACCGCCGGAATCGTGAGCGCAACCTCTTTGGAGAGCAGGGCCAAAAAGAAAGCGGCCCCGGAAAGAACAGTCCGCTCTTTCATATATAAAAGAAGCGAAAGGAGATAAAAAGCGGCAAGAGATGTCTCCGAGATGCATGCAACCCATGCGACCGCCTCCGTGTGCACGGGGTGCGCCGCAAAGAGGGCCCCGGCGATAAATGCAGTCCTTCGGAAACCGGACAGCGCAAGGGCAACCAAAAAGACAAGCGAAGAGACGACTGCATGAAGGAGTATGTTCGTAAGATGAAACCCAACGGGATTAAGCCCGAAGAGCTGGTAATCGAGCGAGTAAATTAGATTAAGGAGGGGCCTATAGTGCTTTGAGAGTCCGGGGTCTTTGAGGAACCCCCAGACATCCGAGCCTAATATATCGGGCAGGTATCTCGGGTCCCTTATCCATGGGTTTTCGAGGATTTGGACCGTGTCGTCATATACAAAGTCGTTCCAAAGGGTATTGGCATAGACGGCGATGGAAATCAAAACGACTAACAGGATGCCGGTGTATCTGCCTGTAGCTTGCATACGGGTTTATCTCAGGCCGTTCAGGGCATAGACCTTTATCCTCTGTTGTCTGCCCTTTACCTGTTCTTCGCCGATGTATTCGGCATCGACCGTGTCCTTTATGCCGTCGTAGAGGTCGCCGGAGAGGACCGGCCTTTTTACGATGCGGCTGATGTCCTGGAGCCTATGGGTCAGGTTTACGCTGTCGCCTATTGCGGTGTAATCGACCTTCTTTCCCTCCACGCCGATATTGCCCACGATGGCCTCTCCCGTGTTGATTCCTATCCCGCATTCCAGAGGCTCCCTGCCTTCCCTACGCCATTTCTCCCTCAGGCGCTCCATCCGCCTCAGCATCTCGATGGAAGACCTTACCGCAAGCTCCGCATGGTTTTTCTGCGCAACGGGCGCGCCCCAGAACGCCAATATGCCGTCCCCTAAGAACTTATCGAGCGTGCCGTCGTACTCCATGATGACATTCGTCATCTCGGAAAGGAACTCGTTCAGGACCTTCACGACCTCTTCGGGGCTGTATTTTTCGCTGAATGCCGTATACCCCTTCACATCCGTAAACAGGATTGTGATGACCCTCCGCTCGCCGCCCACCTTCGCCATCTCCGGGGACTTCATAAGCTCGTCCACTATCTTCTTGGACACATAGCTCGAAAACATCGCCCTTACCTTTTTTGCCTTCCGCTCCACCATGAAGAACCTAAGCGATGCGGTCGCGGAATAAGAAAGTATTATGCCCATTATCGGATAAACCGTGCTGACCCACCGGCCGTTTAAAAACATCAGGTACGAAAACCACGAATACCCGGCTATCAGAATCACCGCAAAGGGGAATGTAAATGCGGCCCGCACCCTGAGCGTCGTAAACGAAAGCACGACCGTCAGGAAGACCGTGGAAAGGAGGTCGTTTACGGTCTCGGTCCTGCCCTTTCTCATGAAGTCCCCTCTGAGGATGTTGTCTATGATGTTTGCATTGACTTCTACCCCCGGGGTGTTGTTCGAAAACGGGGTTACTCTGAGGTCGTATATCCCCACGGCGGTTGCGCCGACAAGGATGACCTTGCCTTCGAGTTCCGGTTTGCCGACCCTGCCGAGGGCGATATCCGAAAAAGAGTATCTCTTGTATGTGCCCTCCGCGCCCGTATAGTTGATGAGTATCCTGAGTTCGCTGTCCACCGGTATGGACTTTCCGCCTAACTTAATCTCCCCGTCTCCGAGTTCGGGCCTCTCTATGCCCAGCGCCTCCATTGCGCCGATGAGTCCCAAGGACGGATAGGCCCTTTCCGGTCCGCTCAGAAGAAGGGGGGTCCTCCTTACGACGCCGTCCTCATCAGGGGTCATGTTTATGTGGCTTATGCCCTTTGCGGCATTCTGAAGTTCCGGGAGGTTTTCAATCACGCTTCCTTCCTTGAAATCAATCACAACCGGCAGTATGGTTATCCCGGAACGCCGGACAGAAGAGGCAAGGGCCGAATCCCATCTTTTGGATTCCCTCTCGGAGAAGAACACATCGAAGAGCAGGACCTTTGCTCCGGCCTTGGCGGCCATGTCTATGAAGTCCGAAAAGGGTTTCCTCGTTTTCCACGGAAACCTTCCGAGCTCCTTAATGCTCTTTTCGTCTATTGCGGCTATGGCGATTCCTTCGTGGGGCAATACATCGCCCCTCAGAGCGAACTTCAGGTCGTAGGTCTTTTCCTCGAAGCTCTTAAGGAATCTCACCTCCGAAAAGTAAAGCGCTATCACCACGGAGGAAACCGAAACCGAAAGCGCTATAGCTATCCATATGGATTTTTTCATTTGAGTATGTAAGTCAATTTTACCACGAAGCTCCTGCCTGCCTGCGGCGCCTCGGCAACCGGGTAGTCCTCGGTCCGGGCCGGGTAAGAATACTCCTCGTCGAATATGTTTAAGACCGAGGCCGAGAACCGGAGGCTCTTCGATGCGGCTGTGGAGAAGGTTAGGTTTGTCACATAGGAGTCGCCGGTTTCCGCGCCGGAGATGTTTTCCCTTTCCCCTAAATAATTGACCTCCAAGGCGGGGACGAGGCCCTTAAAGGGCACTGCGATACGGAGATTCCCGCTGTGCCTCGGCGAATTCGGAAGCCTCCTTCCCGTCCTTTTGTCTTCGGTATCCTGATATGTGTATTTCAGGCCGCCCGAGACATTTGCGCCGGGGCTCGTAGCCCCCTTGCCTTTTAGACTGAGCGACGCCTCGATGCCTTTAATCACCGCCTCGTCTATATTCCTATGGACATAGAAGCCGTCCGTGTCCTGCACGAGGTTTATCAGGCCATCGGCTTCGTTCCTGTAAGCGGAGAGGGTTATATGGCCTTTCCCTATGCCCTGTTCGAGGACGGCCTCGTATGTGGTTATTTTTTCAGGGGCGAGGGAAGGGTTGCCTTTGAATGTGACGCCGTCGGAGTAATATTTTTCCGGGATGTTCGGCGCCCTGAATGCCCTGCCCCAGAGGAGTTTCATAACCGTCTTTTCGCCCATCCTGTAGACGATATCCGCACGCGGGCTTTCGCCTTTGAGGGATTCCGGGTAGCTGTCGAACCTATAGCCGAGCGTGAGGGCGAGGTTCCCGGATGTATATTCGTCCTGAATATAGGCGGACCAAACGGTGTACGACCTTTCTATATTTACAGCAGGGGAAGTGGCCCACTCATCGGATTTTTTAAATTTTATACTTTCGTGGCGGTGGTGCTCGTAGCCTGTAGTCAAATAATGGTTTTTAAGCCATGGCTCGGAGTATCTTATCTCCGTCCCGTATAGCGAGGCCGAGGCCTCGGTCGTCTGGAGGTTCGTGGAACTCAGAGCGAGCCCTCCGACTGCAATGACGATATCCCTTTTCCAGTAGAACTCATCGTAATAGACCCTTGCGGTAAGGAGCCTTTTCTCAGGGAGGGCCGCATTATAATCGAGGCTCAGAAACCCCCTTTTATTTGTGTCCTCGGACTTCCGGGAGTTGAAAATAGAGCCGAAGGGCGCAGTCGGTATGGCCTTTTCCCTTTCGAGGTAACTTCCGGTGAGGGTATAATCATCCTCGGATGCGCTCAGAAAGAGCCTCGATGATTTCTCCCTGTCGGCAAGGCCCACGGTCGAGTAGCTGAACTCTCTGAACCTCACTTCCCTGCCGCCGGACTTATACCTTTCCGCCGAAAGGAGGGTGCCAGATTTTTCATCGCCTTTTCCGTAGGCGATGCCGCCTTTATAGGCGTCCCGTCTTCCGGCCTCGCCGACAAGCCTCAGGCCGTTTATGTCTTTTCCGCCTTTTGTGATAATGTTTATGACGGCAAGCATCGCATTTGAGCCGTAAAGCGCACTGCCCGGGCCGTGCGCTATCTCTATCTTTTCTATATCGTCCATGCTCACCTGAAGGGCATCGAGCCATGCGCTTCCCAAGACCGCATCGTTGAGCCTGTGGCCGTTCAGAAGGAGAAGGAGCCGGGCATCGTAATCAGGGAACTTCATCCACGGGGATATTACGCCCTTGGAGGCCGTATCGAGCTGAAACATCCTCAGTCCATCGAGCGCCTCTTGGAGTGTCCTAAAGCCGAATGCCCTCAGCTCCTCAGCGGTGATTACCGTAACCGCGGCAGGCGCAGTCCCTGCGCTTGCCGGATGGCCGACCGGGGTGACCATCGCTTCCTGAGCGTAGGCAAAAGGAGCAAAGGGGCTGCGAGCCCCTGCGACCACAAAAAGAATGGATGCAATAATCCACGGGGCGACACGCCACGGCGACATTTTGGCTTTTTTATTCAAAGCCACTGAGTCTCACCCCCACAAGACGGACGTTTTTAGAGCTCCCCGATATATTTCGCTGCGGGCCGTGCCCGCCGCGTAGCCCCAATGCCGCAGGGGCTCGTAGCCCCAATGCCGCAGGGGCTCGTAGCCCCTCGAACCTTCCGAGGGCCTCGAAGGCGGCCTTCCTGAGGGTCTCGTAAGAGTCCGTGGCCTCTTTGAGGCTCTTTGCCCTCGTTTGGGTCGTAAAATCTCCGTATCGTATCTTTACTGTGACCGTCTTGGCCTTATAGCCGGAGGTTTTCAGTTCTTCGGCGACATCCCGTGTAAGCTCGGCCAGTGTCTTTGCAATCGTCTGCCAGTGGTCGGTGTCTTTCTGGTATGTCGTCTCCCGGCTCATGGACTTAGGCTCCCATTCAGTGACGAGGGGGCTTTCGTCCATGCCCCTCGATGCCTGATACAGGTAACTTCCGTAGGAGTTCCCGAACTCTCCTATAAGTTCTTCAAGCGTCCTTGCCCTCAATTCCCCGATGGTGTTTAAGCCTAGCCCTTTAAGATATCCCTCGGTCTTGGTGCCTATGCCGTAGAGCTTACTTACGTGCAGGTAGGCAAGGAAATTT
>CAZPPU010000091.1:5114-7205 GCA_964588515.1 uncultured Nitrospirota bacterium | reverse complement strand
TCACTCCGGCTTGTCCGGAGTCCATTTCCCCCGTTTTATTTTGGCAGGAGCAGGCTTGTAACGGGAACCATGGCGGTTAAAATGCCGGTATCAGTTCTAATTTTTCCTTTGTGAGCTGGGGCAACCGGACAGGGGCAAAAAACCTTTCAGGGTATAAATAATCCTCGCCCGATTCGTCTATAACCCTCAACTGATGATGTTTCTCCGCCGCCCTATCGGTCAATACTTCGTATATCTTTCTAACCTCTAAGGATGCTCCATAACCGCGATTGGCAATGCATATCATGTAATGTCTTCTCATAGCCGTTCCCCTACAAATATTTTTTGATTTTCATTTCTTTTTTCCCAATGCCGTGCCCTTCATACCAATGCACTTCAGCTTCAACAATACTACCATCTTTCAGTTCTATAAGACAAATGCCTTTTAATTTTTTCCAATTTGCTTTTCCGTATATTTTGTTTAATCTATTCAAGTTCCTTATTCCATGCCCTGCTACAATAGTCTCAATTTCCCTGAGAGCCCCTTTTATCTTGAAGTGCATAAATGAAATTTAACATATTTTAAGAAGTTTTAAACAGGACAAGCGAAAGGCCTGTTTTCATTCCGGGTGGATTTACAGAGGGAGAGGGGAAAATATCGATATTGTCCCTTCCTTTCGTTGAAGGAAGTAGGAAAGACTCCGGTTGCATTATCTTAAGCAGCCACATCCTTCCTGTCAAGGTCTTTTTGCTTAATTCCTTGACAAACCTCATCGCCTCTTTTAACATACACAAAACTAAGACTCCCAACGATTAATGTGAGAATAAATAAAACAACGGCAATCATATTTGCCCTTTCGATAGCCTGCATTTCCATGCCCTTCCTGTCCTCCTGCCGCGGGAAGGAAAGGCTCTACCGTAAAAGCGCCATCCTCATGGACACCCTCGTGGCCATAACCGTATCCGCGGATTCCAAGGACAAGGCAGAAGAGGCCATAGATGCGGCATTTGCGGAAATCAAGGGGCTTTCGGCCCTGATGAGCTTCTGGTCCCCTGATAGCGAAATCTCGGCCATAAACAAATATGCGAGGGTAAAGAAGGTAAAGGTCTCGCCCCGGACACTCGAACTCACTGAAAAGGCCCTCTTCGTCTCGGAAAAAACAGGCGGGGCATTCGACCCCACAATCGGCCCGGTCATAAGGCTTTATGACTTCAAGGAAGGCGTTATCCCCGGAGAAGACAAGATAAAAGAGCGGCTCAGGCTCGTCGGCTGGAGGAAGGTCGTTCCGGACATGGCGGGCGCAACCGTATATCTGAGCGAAAAGGGGATGTCCTTCGACACGGGCGGGATACTGAAGGGTTATGCAGGGGATATCGCGGTTTCGGCCCTCAAAGACAAGGGCATAAAAGGCGGCCTTGTCGCCATAGCAGGCGACATAAAGGCATTCGGGCTTAAGCCCGGCGGCGGTCCATGGAATGTGGGCATAAGAGACCCGAGGCCGGAAAGCAAAAAGGACGACCTATTGGCCACGGTCGCCCTAAAGGACGAGGCAATCTCTACATCCGGGGACTATGAAAGATATTTCATAAAAGACGGCATAAGGTATCATCACATCCTCGACCCAAAGACCGGACGGTCCGCCGCCGGCGTCCGGAGCGTGACCGTCATTGCAAAGGAAGGAGTGATGGCCGACGGCTTTTCAACCGGAATATTCGTCATGGGCGCTGAAAAAGGGATGCGTCTCCTTAAGGAGATGGGATTCGAGGGCATCATCGTGGACGGCGAAGGCAAAATTCACATGACGGAGGGGCTAAAAGAAAGATTGCAATTTCAAAAGGCGGGGGGGCCGGGGGGCCTGTAGGCCCCCCTCAAAAAAATGAAGGGGAAATGCCCAGTATGCGGTAAGAAGGCCGAATGGAAGGGCAACAAGTGGCGGCCCTTTTGCTCGGAGCGGTGCAAGCTCATAGACCTCGGCAAATGGGCCGGACAGGAGTACAAGATAGATGGGGAGAAGGGGCAGAAGGGCTCGTAGCCCCTTACGGAGTGGCCGTGCCACCGCGGGCGCTCGTAGCCCCCTTGACATGGGTGCAGGCAAACTGCTAAATTAATTT
>CAZPPU010000091.1:0-5104 GCA_964588515.1 uncultured Nitrospirota bacterium | reverse complement strand
ATAGACACCTCCGTGCCCGTGGGGTCGAGGTTCGTCACAAAGAGGTTCCATTTCAATCTCTCCCCGGCCACGATAAGGAATGTGATGGCGGACCTCGAAGAGACGGGGTTTCTAAGCCAGCCCCATACATCCGCAGGCAGGGTCCCGACGGACAAGGGCTACAGGGTCTATGTGGACTGTCTCTGCGAGGAGTGCAGCTACGGGGCAGGGGAGTTCCTCACCGCCCTCGGAAAGCGCATAGATGCGATAAAAAGCGACCTCAACCTGCTTTTAAGCGAGGTGACCGGCGCCCTGTCTTTGAATTCCAATTACCTCGTTTTTGCATCCACGGCAAAAGCGGAGATGACCACGCTTAACAGGATTCAACTCTTCAAGTACAGAAAGGACATGACGGCCGCGGTAGTCCTTACGAACGAGGGGCTTATAAAAAGCAGGGTCATGGACATAGGCGGGGAGCTTTCCCAGAAGGACCTCAACAGGCTCTCGGACTACCTGAATTCGGAATTTTCGGGCCGGAATGTCTCGGAGATACGATTGAGGCTCCAGAGGCAGATGTCGAGGGAAAAGGCGTTATATGATATTATTATCTCTAAGGCCCTTGAGATTTGCAGGGAAGCGC
This sequence comes from uncultured Nitrospirota bacterium, assembly GCA_964588515.1. GTDB lineage: Bacteria > Nitrospirota > Thermodesulfovibrionia > Thermodesulfovibrionales > JdFR-86 > CAZPPU01. Next base: position 4,485 of record CAZPPU010000091.1, on the reverse strand, counting down.
TCGATTACCCGAAGGACGATATAGTCATGGCGGGGGTTTCGGAGTTCTTAGGCCTGCCGGACTTCGCAAACAGGGTGAAGGAGATAGCAAAGGCGGTGGAAGACAAGCGGATGCTCATCGGGTTTTTAGACAGGCTTTCCTCCACGGACGGCATTCAGGTCCTCATAGGCTCGGAAAACCCGTTCCTTGGGCCGAGGGGCCTCAGCATGGTCTTTGCCAACTACAAGCAGTCGGGCAGGACCGCCGGCGGCATAGGCATAATAGGGCCCACACGGATGGACTACTCACGGGCCATCCCGATGGTGGAGATTGCGGCCGAATCCATATCGAGCGCGCTTTCGGAGCGTTGAAAATGGAAGAGCCCCCTCCGGATATGGAAATAAATAAGATAGAAACCGAAGGGAAGGAACCGGAAGAAGCCGAGGAGATGGCCCCGGAGGTCAGAGCGGTCGAGGAAAAGTCCCCCCTCGAAGTCGAGCTGGAGCTTCTGAAAGACAAGTATCTCAGGCTTTATGCGGAGTTCGAAAACTATAAAAAGCACATCGTAAAAGAGCGCGGGGAGGTTGTAAGGCAGGCCTCGGAGGGCCTCATATACGAGCTTCTCCCATCGCTCGACCACCTCGAAATCGCGCTTCAGCATACCGGAGGCGAGGCACAGCAGGGGCTCAGGGAGGGCGTGGAGATGACCCTGAGGGAGCTCCTGAGGACACTGGAGAAATTCGGCCTCAGGCAGATAGAGAGCGTCGGCAGGCCTTTCGACCCGGAGTTCCACCACGCAATCAGCCTCGTCGAAAGGGACGACCTCGAGGAAAATACCGTGGTCGAGGAGCTGAGGAGAGGTTATATATTGAACGACAGGGTCTTGAGGGCCTCGCTCGTGGCGGTCTCAAGCAAACCGAAACCGCCCGCGGAAAGCGAGGCCGGAAACAATAATGAAACAGAGGAGGATTAATAATGGGTAAGGCTATAGGGATAGACCTCGGGACGACGAACTCGGTCGTCTCCGTTGTGCAGGCGGGCGAGCCGGTCGTCATACCTAATCAGGAGGGCACAAGGACGACGCCCTCGGTCGTTGCGTTCACCGAAAAGGGCGAGAGGCTCGTCGGCCAGATAGCAAAGAGGCAGGCAATCACCAACCCGGAAAATACGGTCTTTTCCATCAAGAGGCTCATGGGCAGGAAGTTCAACTCGCCGGAGGTGGAGCACGCAAGAAAGCGCCTCCCCTATAAGATAGTGGAGGCCCCAAACGGAGACGCCCATGTGGAGATAAGGGGGAAGAGTTACTCGCCCCCGGAAATCTCCGCCATGATACTCCAGAAGCTCAAGCAGGCCGCGGAGGACTACCTCGGAGAGCCCGTTGCCGATGCGGTCGTCACCGTGCCCGCATACTTTGACGACAGCCAGAGGCAGGCCACAAAGGACGCAGGGAAGATTGCCGGCCTCAATGTCCTAAGAATCATAAACGAGCCCACGGCCGCATCCTTGGCCTACGGCATGGAGAAGAAGAAGGAGGAAAGGATTGCGGTCTACGACCTTGGGGGCGGGACATTCGACATCTCCATACTCGAGATAGGCGAAGGCGTCATAGAGGTCAAGTCCACAAACGGGGACACATACTTAGGCGGGGACGACTTCGACCACCGCGTCATGGACTGGATGGTCGCCGAGTTCAAAAAAGACCAGGGCATAGACCTGAAGGCCGACAAGATGGCCCTCCAGAGGCTGAAGGAGGCCCCAGAGAGGGCAAAGATAGAGCTCTCGACCGCAACCGAGACGGAGATAAATTTACCGTTCGTCACCGCCGACGCAACAGGCCCCAAGAACCTCCTCATGAAGCTTTCGAGCGCCACGCTCGAAAAGCTCGTCGGAGACCTTATAGATAAGACCGTCGGGCCTTGCAAGCTTGCGCTTCAGGATGCGGGCATTCCGACAAAGGACATAGACGAGGTGCTCCTCGTCGGCGGCCAGACAAGGACCCCTAAGGTCCAGCAGACCGTACAGGACTTCTTCGGGAAGGAGCCGAACAAGACCGTAAACCCCGACGAGGTCGTGGCCGTAGGCGCATCCGTACAGGCCGCGGTCCTGAAGGGCGAGGTGAAGGAGGTCCTGCTTTTGGATGTCACGCCCCTTTCGCTCGGCATAGAGACCCTCGGCGGAATCTTCACCAAGATTATAGACAGAAACACGACCATCCCGGTCAAGCGAAGCCAAATCTTTTCCACTGCAACGGACACCCAGCCCGCGGTCACGATAAAGACCTGCCAGGGCGAAAGGGAGATGGCCTCGGACAACAAGCTCCTCGGAATCTTCGAGCTCGTGGGCATTCCGCCCGCCCCGAGGGGGGTGCCCCAGATAGAGGTCTCCTTCGACATAGACGCAAACGGCATCCTCCATGTCTCGGCAAAGGACCTGGGCACGGGCAAAGAACAGTCCATAAGGATAACCGCATCGGGCGGCCTTGCCGAGGACGAAATCAAGCGCATGATGCGCGACGCCGACTCCCATGCCGAAGAGGACAAGAAAAAGAAACATCTGGCGGAGACGAGAAACGAGGCGGATACGCTCCTCTATGCCGTTGAGAAATCCCTCCGCGAATACGGGGACAAGCTCACGGCCGACGAGAAAAAGGAGATAGAAGAGGCGCTCGAAAACTGTAAGAAGGTCAAGGAAAAAAGCGCCGACGCCGAAGAGATACGGGCCGCAATAGACAGGCTCACCCGGGCCTCCCACAAGATAGCCGAGCATGTCTATAAGGGCGCAAAGCCCGGCGGGCCGGCCCAGACGGGCGAGACCCCCAAGGAGGAGGAAAAAGTCGTTGAGGCCGAGTTCGAAGAGGCGGACAAACCCGGCGAAAAGCCCTGATGAAAGACTACTACCGCGCACTCGGCATAGAAAGGGACGCATCGTCCGACGAGATAAAAAAGGCCTTCAGAAGGCTCGCCTTAGAGTGCCACCCGGACAGAAACCCCGGGGACAAGGCCTCGGAGGACCGCTTCAAGGAGATAAATGAGGCATACACCTGCCTTAACGACCACGAGAAGCGCTCAAACTACGACAGGTTCGGGACCCCGGAAGGCCCGGCGTTCGAGCCTTTTCAGGGCGGCTTCGGCGACATATTCGAAAACATCTTCGGGGACTTCTTCGGTACATTCCAAGGAGGCAAGACGCGGGCAACCCGCGGCACGGACCTCAGGTACGACCTCGATGTGACATTCGAGGAGGCCGCCTTCGGCACGGAAAAGACCATCGAGGTGCCGAGATTCGAGGCGTGCGGGCAATGCGGCGGAAGCGGCTCTTCGGGCAAGGGGCCTATCGCCTGCCCGGACTGTAAGGGAAGCGGACAGGTGAGGTTCCAGAAGGGCTTCTTCACCATAGCACAGACATGCAGGAAGTGCCGCGGCCAAGGCAGGCTCATCACGGACCCCTGCGGGGTCTGCCGCGGCCAAGGCAAGATACGGGTATCGAGGAAAGTCAGGGTCAGGGTCCCTCCAGGGGTGGACGAGGACACGAGGCTCAAGCTCCAGAGAGAGGGCGAGGCCGGAGTGAACGGCGGGCCTCCGGGCGACCTCTATGTGGTCGTGGGACTCAAAAAGCATGCCTTCTTCAGAAGGGACGGCACGAACATCTTCTGCGAAGTCCCCATGGGCTTCATACAAGCCGTCTTGGGCGCAGAGGTCGAAATCCCCACGCTCGATGGAACGCAAAAAATCAAGATACCGCCGGGGACTCAGCCGGGCGAGACCTTCAGGCTCAAGGGCGCGGGGTTTCCGAGGGTAGGCACTAAAATGCGCGGGGACCAGGTCGTGTCGGTGACTATAACCGTCCCGCGACGGCTCACCGAAAAACAAAAAGAACTGCTCGAGGAATTCGAGCGCCTAAGCGGCGAGGAATCCTCCCGCAAGGGCATCAAAGACAGGCTCAAGGACATATTCTCAGGCTCGGGCGCGGTATGAAAGGCATAGAGGGAAACCTTTCCTCTTTAAGCATCACCGACCTCATGCAGTGGATAGAGGTCAACCGGAAGTCCGGAGCGCTCATCCTCAAAAGGGACTCCGAGGGCAGGTGCTTCTGCTTCGAGGAAGGCTCTCTGATGTTCGCCTCCTTCGGCGAAGAGGGCAGGCGGTTCGTGGATTTCCTCTCAAAGGAAATCCATATCGAGGCCGGCAGGATAAACGAGACCGTCCTTCTGAGCAGAGAAAACGGCGGGTCTTTCGTCAGCCGCCTCATAGACCGGAAGCTCGTCCCTTTGGAGTTCATGAAGGCGGCCATGGAGCACATTACGGAGGCCGTGCTCATGGATATCCTTACCTGGACCGAGGGCTCTTTTCAGTTCTTCGAGGAGTTGCCCGTATTCCTCTCCGGAAGCCCGGTCAGGCTCAACACAAACCATGTGATATTCGAGTCCGTAAGAAAGCACGACGAGGGGGCGCGCCCCCGGCGATAGCGGCAGGAAGCCCCGGCGGTGGCACGGCCACTCCGCAAGAA
>CAZPPU010000090.1:0-7288 GCA_964588515.1 uncultured Nitrospirota bacterium | reverse complement strand
AGTCTAAGTTTATGACCTCACGGTATTTGCCGTTGAGCCTTGTAAAGAACGCCCCGTCGGGAGTGGACTCGTCGTTTTCGTATCTTTCGAGCGTCCGTGTCGTAATGTCAAGCCCTTGAACGAACTTCTCCCTCGATTCGCCCATTTCTTTTTCCCTGAAATATCGAAGTCTCTCGCCTATTGTTTCTAAATTCATGTCTTTTTCGCTTGACATTTTCGTTATTTATGTCTATACTATCTAAAGTTATATGACATAAAAGTCGTAAAGCACGAAGCCGATACAACTTAAAGAGTTTGATTGTATAACTTTTTAAGTCAGCAGTCAATGAGGGGCATGATGCAAGAGGATATAGGACGCGTGATAAGACAGGCAAGAAGGCTTAAGGGCATGACCCAGACCGAGGTTGCCGAAAAGATGGGCATCTCTTACCAGCAGGTGCAGAAATACGAAAAAGGCAGGAGCGAGCTTACCATAAGGAGGCTCAGGCAGATAGCGTCCGTCCTCGATGCGCCCCTGAGCGCATTCCTCCCTGAAAGCAAGAGCGCGGTTAAATGCCTTTCGGACGAGGAGGTCGAACTGCTCACCGCATTCAGGGGGCTAAAAAGCGAAAAATCAAAGGGCACAGCGATAAAGTTGCTCAGGGTCATCGCATGACGACTCCATAGTCCCCCGATCTCGCAATGACAGCCGCCCCTGCCTGCCGGTAGGCAGGTGTGTCATTCCCGCTTGTCGGGAATCCTTCCGACTTGTTCGGAATCGTAAGAAAGACTCCGGACAAGCCGGAGTGACAACATAAAGAAATCCTATCGCTATTTTTGGCTCACCCCCCTCCCCCTTGACCGGCCGTGCGGGGCAAGATATACTTTACTGAAAATCCAACATGTGGAGGCCGCTATGAGAGTCATCAGGGTTTTTTCAATGCTTTGGGTGCTGGTCTTTTTAGGTTGCGTTTCCTCCAAGGAATATAAGGCCCGGCTTGCGGACATCGCTCTCATCACCGGGGAAAAGGCGGATGTAGAGGCAGAGAGAAATGCCCTTGCCGTGGAGAAGGCCGGGATCGAGGGGGAACTTTCAAGGGTGAAGGCGGAGAAGGCCGAACTGCAGGAAGGGCTTTCCGCCCTTAATACGGAGACCGCCGGGCTCGAGGCCGAGTTGACGGGGCTTTCGGCAAAATTCGCCGAGGTTACAAGCCAAAAGACCGCCCTCGCCGGAGAGAATTCGGCCCTGAGGAAAACCCTCGAACTAAAAAAAGGCGAACTGGGAAAAGAGTTGACAAGGCTCAATGCCGAACTCTCGAAAAAAGAACTGACTATCAAAGACCTCTCTTCGGAACTCACTGCGACGAACGCCGAGATAGCCGAACTTCAGGCAGGGATGGAAACGCTCCGTGCCGAGAAGTCCGCGGCGGTGGAAGAAAAGGAAAAGGCCGTGGCCGAGCTTAAAGTCACATACGAAGACCTCATGGCCCAGATGGAGGATGAGGTTAAAAAAGGAGAGATAGCCGTAAGCCAGCTCAAAGACAGGCTCACCCTTACGATGGTCGAAAGGATACTCTTCGATTCCGGAAGCGCGGAGCTCAAGGCCGGCGGAACGGATATCCTCCTCAGGGTCGGCGAGATACTCAAGAAGGCCAAAAACAAGCGGATAATCATAGAAGGCCATACCGACAATGTCCCCATAAGCCCGAGGGTGGCGCCTCAGTTCCCGACGAACTGGGAGCTTTCCACGGCGAGGGCCGCAAATGTCGTCAGATAGCTTCAGGAGAACGCGGGTATAGACCCCACCGTGTTAAGCGCCGCGGGCAGGGGCGAGTTCATGCCGGTTGCGCCCAACGAGACCGAGGAAGGAAGGGCAAAAAACCGCAGGATAGAAATACTCCTCGTGCCGCTTCAGTGACCCCTTCCGCTCGTCGGCATACAAGGCGCGCCGGTCCCGATATGGGAGGGGGGCACTGCTATGGGAGGGGGCACTGCCCCCCCCGAATGACAAGACCCGCGGCCTTCCTGTAAAATCTCCTTAGGATGAGGATACTCCAAAGGGCGATACTCAGGGAGCTAGCCTTCGCATTCGCCATCGGGCTTGTCTCCTTAAATTCGGTCCTCATGATGGAAAAGGTCCTCAAGCTGACGAGGCTCCTTTCCTCCGTGGGTGCCTCCCCGCTCGATATGCTCGTGATGGTACTGCTTATTCAGCCCGCGCTCTTCATACTCACAACGCCGATGGCCTTCCTCGTAGCCGTGCTCGTCACATACGGGAGGCTCGGCATGGACGGCGAACTTACGGCAATGCGCGCAAGCGGGATGTCTTTAGGGGCGATAACGAGGCCGGTCTTGCTCATGGGCGTTCTGTGCTTTTTTGCGGCGGGCCTTTCAGGGTTTTTCCTTGCGCCGTGGGGCGCAAGACAGTTGAGGGAGACCGTCTCCCGGGTCCTCGGCGAGAGGGCGCACCTTGCCGTCGAAGAAGGCGCATTCAACATGCCCGCAGGCGGCGTCATCCTGTATGTAGAGAAAAAGCCCTCGAAAAACATTCTTGAAGGCGTCTTCGTTTATGACGGAAGGGGGGCCTCTCCCATGGCGCTTGCCGCAAAAAGCGGCACGCTCTCCGCAGGGGGAGGTGAGGTTTCGCTTGAGCTCAAAGACGGCCTCGTGCATTTCGTAAAGGGCGCGCGCACTACCGAACTTTTCTTTGAAGAGTACGATTTCGCCCTGCCGCTTGCACTCAAAGAACCCGCAAGGAAGAAGGCCGAGATGACCCCGGCGGAACTCATCCGGGCCTCTACGGAAACCACGGATAAAAGGCAAAAGACGATATACCGGCTTGAGTTCTGGCGGAGGTTCAGCTTCCCTGTGCTTTGCCTCATCCTCATATATTTAGGGCCCGCCCTTTCCCTCATAAGCGGTCGGAGCGGCAGGCTCGGCGGCCTCGTCATAGGGCTTGCCGTGTTCGTGGCCTACCATGGCGCGCTCCTCTACGGGGAGAAACTCTCCGAGGCAGGCAATATCCCCCACTGGCTTGGGGCATGGGGGCCGGCCTTATTGCTGAGCATAAGCTCGGCCATCGCATGGAGGAAGGCGTCTTCAAGATGAAACGGCTGAAGGTCTATTACCTCAAGGGTTTCTTCAAGGTTTTCTCCATACTCTCAATGGGCCTTTCGCTCGTCATGAGCCTATGCGCGCTCATCGGGAAATTGGACGGGCTCACGCCGCTTGGCCGTTCCGCAGGCGAGATAGCTTTCTATGGGGTTTTGAATTTCCCGAAGTATCTCTCCTATGTCATGCCTTTGGCCGCGCTCCTTTCCGGCCTCTTCGACTTCGGACAGGCGTCCAAATTCAAAGAGACCGTGGCCGTAAAGGCGGGCGGAGGCAGGCTCAAATTGCTCCTCATGCCGTTTATCCTCACCGGGGCCGGTCTCAGTCTCTTCAACTTCGGCCTGAACGAGTTCGTTGTGCCGGAGGCGTCCGTAAAGGCGAAGGACATGAGCCGGCCGGAGAAAAAGGCCGGCAGGCCTCTCTTTGAAGAAAGCATGGGCACGGTCTGGCTCAGGGCCAAGGACGGCTCTTTCGTAAGGCTCGGGTTTTACCTTCCGGAGCGGAACCTCGCCAAGGATGTAAGCATCTTCAGGACCGCAGGCGGAAGGCTCCTCGAAAGAATAGAGGCGGCTCAGGCCGAGTACGGGCCCGACGGCTGGCTCCTCGAAGATGTCCGCATATACGATATCGAAAGGGGGCAGACGAAAGAACTTGCCCGGATGTCGTATCGGGGGCTTGAATCTCCGAAGGCCCTTTTAAGGGATGTCCGGAAGCCCGAGGAGATGGGAATTGCAGGGCTAAGGAGATATCTAAAGAAGCTCAAAGAGGCGGGTTTGAGAAACCCCAAGCTCACCGTGGATATGCAGGCCAAGGTCTCCTATCCCTTTGTCAACCTCTTCATGCTCGCAATAGGGGTTTCGCTTTCCGTAAGGAGGGGCATGGGCGGGCTCCTGTCGGGCGGGCTTGGACTCCTGATAGCCCTGCTTTACTGGGTCGGCTTTACGACCGCGCTTTCGCTTGGGTATGCCGGGATTTTGCCTGCCTCGGCGGCCGCATGGCTTGCGCCTTCGGCCTTCGGCGCCGTTGCGGTCTACCTTTATAGGACAATACCGGAGTGATTTGCGGGGGCTTTTCTATTTGGAGCGGTTTGCAGGGTGATAAATATCTACTCTGCCTGAGACATTGACAAGGTAAATATCATATAATATCGCCATGAGGCACCTTAGGGACCCGAATAATTTGACACCCACCGAAATAGAGGCCATCGAGAAACAGAGTCTTAGGGCACTATATGCTGCCGCTTTCGATTTTGGTTTTGATGCCTTTGATATTTTCAATCAAAGTTCGGATGATCCAAAAGACATTGCTGAAGATGTTACAAGAGAAATGTTGGACAGACTTGGCGGCTATCAAGTCCAGCAAAGAATTCTTGGCAATGTCGATTATCGAAAAGCGAGATACATTATCCTTCCGGAATTCTCAGTTCGCCAAGCACTTTTTGTTGATAGTAAAGCCGAAAAAAGCAGTAGTAGTGCTACTATGCAGATGTCTCAATTAGCTTTGGCCATCAGACAAGTAAGAAGTGGAGAAGAGGTAGAGCAAAATGGCGACCTGCCGCGTATATCTACTCACGGCGGGCAACCCTTCGTTACAACAACCCTCCTTGCTCATTATCATTATCGGGAGCTACACAATAAATATAATCTTGCACAGCTTACACTGGCCGCAATACCCAATGGTGTTTTACAGGAACACTATAACCCCAATGCTCATGATACTATATGGATTGCAGGAAGGAATGCTCCTTCGAGGGGGGAAGAGTTCCGGGTTCGGCTCAGTTTTAATCGCCTCAGACTAAAAGCCGCATGGCGTGTTCAGACAATCGTGTATAATTTACCGGGCCGCACTATTCGCGCCGAATGGGATGGATGAGATATCATGAAATATGAACCGGATAATATTTACGAAGGCGATGCCAAGAATCTTATAGCACATATTGAAGCTGACAGAATTTCGCTAAGCGTATGGTCGCCCCCTTATCATGTAGGGAAAGCGTATGAGCGCGACATGTCTTTTTTCGATTGGAAAAACCTGCTGCGTCGTACAATCGAAGCACACGCAATTATTTTAAAAGCAGGCGCTTTTCTCGCTATTAACATTGCAGACATTCTCTGTTTTAAGGACCCAAACATGCCTCGAATCATGGCAGAGAATATATCGAGCAGAAAAAGAAATGATATAACACGTGAAAAGATACTCGAAGTATGGACAAAACACCCGGATTACCATCGAAAGCAAATTGCCGAAATCCTTGGCTGTAGTGAGCAAACAGTTGACCGTCGAATGAAAGGCAATAATATTCGGGGGGGGAAGTACGAAACTCAGACGCGTGTCAACTTGGTCGGTGGCATGATAGAACAATATGCCCTTGACTGCGGACTGTATCTATACGATCGCCGGATCTGGGTCAAAGATGCTGCATGGGAAAATTCTCGCTGGCATACAATGAGCTATAGGGCTGTTGATGAGTTCGAGTACATATACATTTTTTGTATGCCGGGCAATACAAAAGTTGATAAAAATCGGCTAAAACGCGATGAGTGGACAGCATGGGGTTCACGTGGCGTATGGTATATTCCTTCTGTGCGTGCGAATGATGACCATGAAGCCAAGTTCCCTCTTGAATTACCACGACGAATCATACAATTATTTACTGATCCGGGAGACACTGTGCTTGATTGTTTTGTCGGAAGCGGTACATCTGCCATTGCCGCGATCCGTGAGAATCGTCGTTTTATCGGAGTTGATATCTCTCCTTCATCTGTCGATTTAGCGAAGAGGGCGCTCAAATTGACTCTTGAAGAACGCAAACAAAAGAACATGGACTTATTTTGTCTAATACAAAAATCAAGTGAATTAAAGCACAACAATTCACTTAAGATGGACGCGGCATAGGTAGCCCGTTTAATGATTTCATAAGGTTCTTTTTTGAAAATCCGTGAAACATCGGTTCACCAAAGGGCTGGTTAATCAACGGCCTCAGCGATATGTTTTTGGAATCGGCTTGGGAAGAGTGGCTCTTTGGGCAAAGGGATTAGCTCCTTGTCCGGTTCGGCGCGGGCTATGGCCCCCAGCGCCTGTAAAGATTATGCTCCACGCCGACGGCGTCGAGGATTTTCCCTGCGACGAAGCCTATCATATCATCGAGGCTTGCGGGCTTAGGATAAAAGCCCATGACAGGGGGCACGACCCTCACGCCCATGCGGGCAAGCCTGAGCATGTTTTCGAGGTGTATGGCGCTGAGGGGCGTCTCCCGCGGGCATATAAGAAGCGTCCTGCCTTCCTTGAGGGTGACATCCGCGGCCCTCTCCGTGAGGTTGTTCCCGTAGCCGCTTGCAATGCCCGCGAGGGTCTTCATCGAGCACGGCACAACCAACATCCCCTCTGTCCGGAAAGAGCCGCTTGCAAGGGGCGAGGTGAAATCGTCCTCGGGCCAGTAAAAGAGCCTGTCAGATTTGAAATGACCCTTCACAAGGCCCTGAACCCCCGATACATCCGCCGAAGACCATTTGATGCCCGCCTCTTCTTCGAGTATGAAAAACGCCTGCCTCGATATTATCAGATGGACCTCGGCCTCTTTTAGAAGCTCCCCTAAGACCCTTACCCCTATGGCAGGGCCGCTTGCGCCTGTTATCGAAAGGATGTATCTCTTCACGGATTTTATTTTAGCATAACGGTGTCCCGTAGAGCCCTTTTGCGGCTCCCTCACTCGGCGATTGACTATTTCTCGCTCAGTCTTGACAATCCCCGTTATGCATCAGTATAAAAGGAAAGGGCCGATAATCAAGGAGATACTTTAAATGATAGAGCTTAAGTTCAAAGGCGAAAATAAACCAAAGGGGTCTTCTGCCTGTTGCGAGGCCTCCGGGGATGCCGAAAATATTTCCCCCTGCACGTGCGCTTCCGACCTTAAGGCAAACCCTCCCGGATGGGCCACCGGCGCTATTATGACGGATGCGGGTTTAATACCCGTGATTTCTACCGACATCGCCGCGTCCGATTTATGGGAACACATCAGGTGTAGGATAAGCGCCTTCAGAAACAGCTATGCCGTCCCGCCCGGTCTTTATGCGGTCGGCTCGCCCGGAAGGGACTCGGACGTTTTCGTAAGCGCCAACTACAAGCTCAGCTTCGATGCCCTCCGGAAGGCCCTTAAGGGCATGAACGCATGGGTTCTCGTCTTAGATACAAAGGGCAT
>CAZPPU010000089.1:3213-7371 GCA_964588515.1 uncultured Nitrospirota bacterium | reverse complement strand
AACCCTGCCCCAATCTGATTAATTCGGATTGAGTGTCCACAATCAATCCATGTGTCCATTTACCGGCATGGTCTGACGAACTAACCGGTTGATTTTATTTAGTTTTTGTTCAGGCAAACAAATTGCATATAAATAGCATATAAATAAATGTATGGCTATCCTTGTCCTCGACGATGAGAAAGACGCAAGGGAATCCCTTGAGGTTCTCCTTGAGTTTGCCGGCTATAGTGTGATTACGGCATCGAATGCCGAGGAGGCGCTGGAGCTCTTAAAGAGCAACACCATCAGGCTTATGCTCGTGGACCTTATGATGCCGGGGATGAACGGAGACGACTTCATAAAAAGGGCGCGGCAGGAAGGGCACAGGGCCGAGGCCCTGCTTATAACCGCCCTTGCCCCGAGGCACACATCGACTCTTACCGAGCTCGGCATCGGATACATGAGGAAACCTTACGATGGAAGGGCTTTGCTTAATACGGTCGAAACCCTCTTAAGGAAAGGAGTCGGAGATGGGTATGCAGGGACTTGCGGAAGCGATAATCTTACAGTCGCTTGAAGACATCTGGAGCGTTCGGCACAGGGAAGAGAGTATCGGGTTTTTCACGGGCGAGGGGTTTCATCTATGCGCCGGTATAGCGGGCATGCCCGCGGAGGACAAACTCAAGGTCCTCGGTCTCGTGCAAAAGGCCGCGGTTCAGGGCAGGGGGCGCAGGCAAAGACGGCCTGAAAGGGAAAGGGCTCTGGCCCTCGTACCGTAATGGTCGCCGAAGACACAAAAATCGAGGGGGGCATAAGGATGCTGAGGAGGGGCAGTGTCGTTGCGCACTCAAGGAGCGAGAAAAAGGGGGTCCTCATAGACTGGGGCGTTTATAACCAGAAATACAAGAAGTACATGCTCGTAAGTAAAGACGCCGCAGACTGCATAAGGGTCTGGACCGCGGGCGCAATAGAGGTCTGGCCCCTCTCCTCGATAAGACCGAGTCCGTCTTAAGCGGCCATCTCTTCTTCGGTAACCGAATTCAGAAAGGCGGTAACGACCTCCGGGTCGAACTGCATCCCGGCATTTCTCCTGAGTTCCGAAACGGCGCCGTTGAACCCGAAGACGGAGGCCGTCATGTTTGCGGCAATAAGCTTGCCGGTCCTCTTGTAAGAGTCCTTGCTCGTCATCGCATCGAATGCCTCGGCCACGGCGATTATCCTCGATGCAAGGGGGATCTCCTGCCCTTTAAGCCCCGAAGGGTATCCGGTCCCGTCCCAGCGCTCGTGGTGATGGAGGACGAGGGGCGCGATATCGGCATAGAAGTTTATCGGCTGGAGCATCTCATAGCCGGCCTTGGAATGGACCCTGTAGTCCTCGACGGCCTTGACCTCATCGAGCCTCACCTTAAGGAAGCCGATATCGTCGAGCATGCATGCCTGATAGAGCCTGTTTTTTTGCTCCTCCGCAAGACCCAGCGCACCGGCCATCATGAGCGAGTACCTTGCGACCCGCCTTGCATGGCCGCGCTTTTCCGAGATGTTCTCCACGGCCTCTATGAGGATATTCGTCAGGTGTATCTTGTAGTTTTTTTCGTCGTCGTAGAACTTCGTTTTCTCCATGGACAGGGCGGCCTGCCCGGCGAAATAAGAAAGCAGTTCCTCGTCGTCCGGGGTGAACTCCCCGCCCTCTTTGTTGACGAGTTCGAGGGCCCCTATGGTTTCGGCCCTTATCCTCAGGGGGACGCAGAGCACGGATTTCGTTTCGTAGCTTGTTATCCTGTCGACTTCCGGGTAAAACCTGATATCCTCTCTTGCGTCGTTTATCCTTACCGGTTTGCCCCGCTCCACAACCCATCCGGCTATGCCCTGCGAAAGGGGTATCTTCAGGCCCGCAAGCCCGGCGCCCCTTGTTCCCTTTGCTATCTTGAAGGCAAGCCAGTCGCCTTCGACCAGAAGGAGCGAGCCGCCGTCGGCGCCGGTTATGCGCATTGCGCCGTCTATGATGCTTTCAAGAAGGACATCGCTGTAGCCTGTTTCGTGCATCCCCTTGGTGGCCGTAAGCAGGGTTACGAGCTTTTCGCTGTACTGCTCTATGGCCGAGATGGCCTTGCCGGCCGTGGCCTTCGAAAGATAGACGCTCGCTATGCCCAGACCTGCCATGGCCACGAGCATGACTATCACGGAACGGACTGGTATGTAGCCCATGAACTCATACATGAACCTCACGATCAAAAGCATGGCGATGAAGACCACGAGGAGGACGGTGAGGTTGAGCACCTGTATCTTGTGCTTTATGAACTCCACTGCCGGTTTCCTGTCCGAAATCTTCATGCCCGCCTCCATAATTTAAGATTGTAAAAATTTTAGCAGATATAATTAGATGTGCAAGGGGTTTTTCTTGCCTCTCTTGTCATTCCCGCTTGTCGGGAATCCTTCCGACTGTTCGGAATCGGAAGAAAGACTCCGGACAAGCCGGAGTGACAAAAGAGGTGCAAATCCGACGAGCATGAAGAGGGCGCCTTTTTACGGCTCAGCGGAGGACGGTTTGGGGTTTTTCGGGCAGGCCTTCTTTGCCGGTCTTTGCCATGCCCACGGCGAATATGTGGTCTCTGGTCTCGGCCGGAAGCAGGGGGTTGTTGAGCCAGACTATGTTTATGGACCTGCTGTAAGGGCTCCGAAGCGGTACATCCTTACAGCACAAGGCGAGGTCGTTTGAGAAAAAGACATATGTGGGCGTGGGACTCACCCATTCTATGAAGTTCGCATAGCCCGTATAGTTATGAGGCTCGCCTGCGGCATCGTTTCCGTAGTCCCAGAACCCCGCATAGCCGGTTTGGGTAGGAGAGATAAAGGTCTCGTATTTTACGAGGCCGCCTTCAATCCAGCCGACATCGCCGCCGGAGGCCCCGAAGGCACCTACCCACGGTTCGTCCCCGTATGCGTATGAGTATGTGATGGGCGTGGTGTTGGGGTTTATAAACCTGACCTTCAAGATGAAATAATCCTCGCCGGCCCGGAAATAAGCCAATCGCTTCATGAACACCTTAAGGCCTTCTACCGTAGCCTCGTGCTCGCTTTCGAGGATGACCTCTTCGGAGGTGTTTTTAAGGACCCTGCTTCCGGTAAATTTCCAGAGCGTCGGCAGAAGCGTATCCCTCTTGCCCGCGAGGGTGAAGCCCTCGTTGGCCGCACACCATATGTGGGCCCACCGGCTTCCGTCGTAGAAGCCTATGCCGCTTGTGCTCTGGTCCAACGACCTCGATATGTCCCCGTAGGGGAGGTCCCCGCCCAAGAACAGGCCGTGGGGTTTTGCGGCATCTTCCTTGAACCTCGAAAACGAAAACGAAAGTATATTGCCGTCGGCCCTGAACTGCTTTATATCCCCGACGCCTTCCTTTGCATCCCATGTAAGCTCCAAGACGGGCTTGCCTTTTGCAACGGCTATGCCCCTCATGAAGTAGTTGAACACGCAGTTTGCGTCGAGCATGAATATGAGCCTGTCTGCGTCCTCAAATAGAAGGTCCCGGCTTATTTCGACGCCGCCGGTCTTCCCCCTCAGGAAGTACAGTGCGCTGTTTGAGCTCGTGAAGTCGAAAAACTCATGGAACGCAAATATCGAGGCCATCGCCAAATGGCCTATGAGCACGGCGCCGACCGTAACCCTTAAAAGAAACCTTCCTCTTTTTTTCATCGCCATCTTTATTGTAACGCAGTCTCAGGCTTCTTGGGAAAGCCGTTTTCCACCCTTGCCATGCCTAAGGCGACTACATGGTCCCTCGACTCTCCGGGCAGGAGGGGCTGGTTGAGCCATACGAGGTTAAGCACCCTGTTTTCCTTTGCAAAGAGGGGCAGGTTTTCCGAACAGCAGTTGCCGAGCGTATTTGAGAAAAACACATATGTGGGCTGAGGGCTTACCCACTCTATGAAGTTCGCATGGCCCGTATATTTGTGGGTCTCGCCTGCGGCGTCGTTTCCGTAATCCCAGAACCCGGCATAGCTGTATTTGGACGGTGAGATGAAGGTCTCGTATTTTACGAGACCGCCTTCAATCCAGCCGACATCGCCTTCGGACGCCCCGAAGGCGCCTACCCACGGCTCGTCCCCCAGGGCATAGCCGTATGAAATCGGGTTCATGCTTGCATTTATGACCCTCGTCTTGAGGGTGAAGTAATCGTCCCC
>CAZPPU010000089.1:0-3203 GCA_964588515.1 uncultured Nitrospirota bacterium | reverse complement strand
CTTCATCTTTATCTTGTTGCCGTCCAAAACGGCCTCGTGCTCGCTTTCGAGCATGACATCTTCGGCTGTGTTCTTTACCACCCTACTGCCTAAGTATTTCCAGAGCGGGGGCACGACTGTTTTGTTGGTGCCCGTAAGGTTGAGCCCCTCGTTGAGGGCGCACCAGATATGAGACCACTTGTTCCCGTCATAATACCCGAAGCCGCTTGAGCGCTGGTCGGAAGACCTCGCCGTGTCCCCGTAAGGGAGGTCCCCGCCTAAGAAAAGCCCCCTCGGGGTATCCGCATCCTCGGTGAACCTCGAAAACGAAAGCGAAATTATAGAGCCGTCGGTCCTGAACTGCTTTACCGCGCCCCGGCCTTCCTTTGCATCCCATGTAAGCTCCAAGACGGGCTTTCCCTTTGCAACGGCTATGCCCCTCATGAAGTAGTTGAACACGCAGTTTGCGTCGAGCATGAATATGAGCCTGTCTGCGTCCTCAAATAGAAGGTCCCGGCTTATTTCGACGCCGCCGGTCTTCCCCCTCAGGAAGTACAGTGCGCTGTTTGAGCTCGTGAAGTCGAAAAACTCATGGAACGCAAATATCGAGGCCATCGCCAAATGGCCTATGAGCACGGCCCCTACGATTACCTTTAAAAGAAAGCGCCTTTTCACATTACTGCCCGTCTCTATTATAGCAACTCCTATGCCAGAGCGTATCTCTTGAGATATCCTTTAAATTCAACCGTTTGGCCGGCGGCTTTTTGTCCCGCATATTTCCCATGTAGTGGAAAAAGACGATTGTAGTGTGAAATAATGCAGGCGAAATATCTAAATTTTTAAATTTAGGTTTCATACTTGCGCTAAATTTGTGCTAAACTCGGCTGCTGGATTTCTCAGGGACTTCCTTAGCGCAGAGGGGCTTGCCGTTACAGTGCCCACCTCGGCAACGACGAGGCCTGCCGCATGGTTTGAAATGATTGCGGACTCAAGAAGCCCTGCGCCGGACGCAAGCGCAAGGGACAGTGCGGCTATTACCGTGTCTCCGGCGCCGGTCACATCGTAGACCTTCCGCGCGGTGGTAGGTATCTGTGTCGTCCTGTCCTTTTCAAAGAGGGCCATGCCCTGCTCCCCCATGGTTATGAGCACGGCCTTGCACCCGAGTCTGTCCTTGAGTCTCCTGCCCGCCCTGAGGAGGGTTTTCCTGTCGGTGATATTGATGCCCGAGCCCTCCGACGCCTCGTGGATGTTGGGCGTTATGACGGAGACCCCTTTATAGAGATGGAAGTGCCCAACCTTCGGGTCCAGGGCGACGAACTTCTTTTTGCCTCCTGCCTTAAGTATTTCCCTTATGAGTGCGGATGAGACGACTCCTTTTTTATAATCCGAGACGATGACCCCGTCATGCTCCTTCACCGCGGCCTTTATAAAAGACAGGAGTTCTCTGAAGGTCTTTCCGCCGAGTCCGTCCCTCTTTTCTTCGTCGAACCTTACCACCTGCTGGTTATGGGCGATGACCCTCGTCTTTACCGTCGTGGGTCTTTTGTCCTCGAATGCCCTGAACTCTATGCCCCTTTGCTTCAGGAGTCCCTTGAGCACATCCGAGGCCGCATCCCTCCCGACGACCCCGGCAACGGTCGCATGCCCGCCCAGGGAGACTATGTTGCTTGCCACATTGGCCGCGCCCCCGAGCATGAATGTATCGTGCGTTACTTCCACGACGGGCACCGGCGCCTCGGGCGATATGCGCTCGACCTTCCCCCAGATGAAATGGTCAAGTATGAGGTCTCCAACGACGAGGAGCTTCGTCTTCCTGAAATTCCCGATAACCGTGGGGAAATCCATTCTTTATGATAAAATACTACCCTCGAAAGGGTCAATGACCATTTCCAAACGATATTGAAACATATGCGAGCTATCGTTATTGTATGTGCCTGCCTTGCCCTCGTATTTACTCTTTCAAGGGACCTTGCCGGAGAGTCCGAATTGGTTTGACAATATTGTAGAGCAAGTTATATCATAAATAGAGAAGAAGACGGTAACCGATTGCCGAGGGGATATGTGTCGCCTAATAGCAATAACCTCCAGTGAGCACTTCTCACCGATGGAGAACATAGTCGCCCTCGAGACGATGAAGGAGGGGCACGCCGGCTCGGGGATGGGCCTTGTGATCAAGGGTCTCGGAGGAGAGTTTTCCGGTCTCGGCGAGCACCCTGTGCTTTCGGGCATCTGCTCCGAAAACGGCTACAAACGCTTGAACGAATACATGGCGGGCCTCGGCTTCAAGGAGCTTCATATCTGGACGCCCTCGATAAAGCCGGTAAGGGGAGTCCAAAAGAGGGATTTCTACTTTGCGAAGTTCTACCGGTATCCGGCCCACTATGCGGATAAGACATCCAAGGAAAAGGAAGACCTTCTCCTTAGGACCCGCATCGCCCTCAGGGAGATGGGCGAGGCCGACGAGTCCATAGTCGTCTTTTCCTTCTACCCGGATGTCATCACCCTCAAGGAGGTCGGAGACCCCCTTGAGTTGGGCGAATTTTTCGGCCTCGATAAATCGCCCCTCAAGGCGAAGATTATCATGGCGCAGGGAAGGCAGAACACCAACTATGCAATCAACCTCTATGCCTGCCACCCGTTTTTCATACAGGGCTATTCGACGATGACCAACGGCGAAAACACCGCATTCGTCCCCATAAGGGAGTTCCTCATGAGCCGGGGGTTCCCGGGCTATATAGGGTATAACAGCGACAGCGAGGTCTTCACCCACATCCTCCACTACACGGTCAGGCAGTTGGGCTATCCGCTCTCTTACTACAAGGATGTAATCACCCCGCTTAAGGCAGAGGAGATGGAGGGCAGGCCGGAGGCCGCGGCATTGAGGCTCATCAAGGCGTCCTTGAGGATGCTCACCATAGACGGCCCCAATTGTGTGATAGGCTTCACCCCGGACGGGACATGCTTCATGGTGCAGGACTCAAAGAAACTGAGGCCCGGGGTGGTCGGCGGCGTCAAGGGCAAGTATGTATTCGTGTCTGAGGAATGCGGGCTTGACAGGGCCGTGCCCGGAAGGAAAAAAGACGAGGACATCTTCCCGATGAAGTACGACATGGCAGTGGTTTCCCCGGACGCTCAGGGCGTCAGGGTATGGGACCAGCTTAAGGGAATATGAGGCGTATAGATGGCTGAAATGATTATAAATCAACTCGACTATAACCATGAGC
>CAZPPU010000088.1:6664-7377 GCA_964588515.1 uncultured Nitrospirota bacterium | reverse complement strand
TAAATACCTCGGGGTTCTGGCCTTCCCCTACCCCATGAAGGCGTGGTATGAATTTGAGCTTTCAAAGGGCCTGTTTGAGCTTAAGCCGCTCCTTTCGCTTTCTGGGCTTAGCGCGCTCGTTTACCTGACGCTCAGATGGCGCAAGACAAACCCTGTGTCTTCTTCTTCCACTGCATGGTTTCTCCTTCACATCCCGCCCGTCATCGGTCTTGTGCCCACGCCGATAATAATCTCGGAAAGGTACATGTTCCTGCCCTCTGTCGGGTTTGCGGTGGCGCTCGGGTGGGTTTTCCGGAGGATGAGGCTTCTAAAGAAACCGGGATTTCATCCGGCGGTACTCTCCCATTTCCTTTTGTCGGCACTCGTAGTCGTATATTTTGCGGTTTCTTTCCAGAGGAATGCCGAATGGAAGACGATGATTACCCTCGTCAGGGCCGACCTTAAGCGCGCCCCGGACTCATATAAGCTCAACCAGTTGATGGGGAGGGCCTATTTTGCAAAGGGCCTTTATCCCGAGGCCCTTGCGCATTTCCTCCGCGCAAAGGAGATAAACCCTTCGGCAATGGACTATGAGTTCTATCTTGCGCTTTTTAACTTCATGCAAACGAGGCACGGCGAGGCATTGGCCCTGCTTGAGTCCATGCAGTCGAGGTACGGAGTGGACATAATAGATGTCCATTACCTGAGGGGCCGCATATACGAGGCGACGGGCG
>CAZPPU010000088.1:4307-6654 GCA_964588515.1 uncultured Nitrospirota bacterium | reverse complement strand
GACGGGCGAATTCGACAAGGCGGAGGAAAGCTACCGGAAGGCGCTCGGAAGCAGGACCGCCCTCGGAGTCTTCTTCAAGCGGGATGCGCAAACGGCCCTTGCGGGACCGGGCGGGCGGTAGTGCTCATAGAAGACCTCAGGGACTTCGGCGGCTCCCCGGAGTTGATAAATGCCCTCTCCGGGGCAGGCGTGAAAACCCTTTTCCCGCCTCAGGAGGCCGCTCTCCGCTCCGGCCTCCTAAGCACCGAAGACTCCTTTGTCATAGCCGCGCCTACGGCATCGGGCAAGACCCTGATAGCCGAGATGTCCGCGCTTAAGGCATTCTTCGGGGGGAGTGGAAAGACCATATACCTCGTGCCCCTCAGGGCCCTTGCGAGGGAAAAATTCGAGGATTTCAAGGCGAAGTACGGCGCAATCGGCCTAAAGACGATGCAGAGCACCGGGGATTACGACAGGGCGGAGCCGTGGCTCCATGAGGCGGACATCATAGTGACAACAAACGAAAAGCTGGATTCCCTCATCCGGCACCGCGCCCCATGGCTTTACGATACAGGGCTTGTCGTTGCCGACGAGGTGCACCTCCTCGGAGACGGCCACAGGGGCCCTACCCTCGAAGTAGTCCTCACGCGCCTCATGGCCATGAAGAGCGGCATCAGGCTCCTTGCCCTGAGCGCCACAATCCCCAATGCCGGGGAGATTGCGGAATGGCTTGGCGCAAGACTCATCGAATCCAACTGGCGGCCCGTGCCCCTCAGAGAAGGGGTCTACTTCAACGGTTCGGCCATGTTCAATGACGGCACGGTAAAACGGATAGCCCGAAAGAGCAAGGCCGATGTCGTAGACCTCGCCCTCGACACCATAAGCGAAGGCGGTCAGGCCCTCGTATTCGTCAATACCCGGAAGGCCACGGAGGCGGTTGCGCGCTCGGCAGGCCCCCACATATCGGAGACGGTCGGGGAAAGGGGCTGCGAGCCCCTACGAAATAAAGACCTCGCATACCTGAAAAAACTCTCCGACGATGTCATCGCCTCCACATCGGAGCCTACCCACCAATGCCGGAAGTTGGCGGAGACGGTCATGAACGGCGTGGCCTTCCACCATGCGGGAATCAATTACTCCCAGAGGAAGCTCGTCGAGGACGCATTCCGGGCAAACAAGCTCAAACTCATAGTCGCCACCACAACGCTTGCCATGGGGCTTAACCTGCCCTCAAGGAGGGTCGTCATAAGGGACTGGATGCGGTATGAATCCGGCGTCGGGCAAAGGCCCATACCCGCCATCGAGATAAAGCAGATGTCCGGAAGGGCGGGAAGGCCCGGGTTCGACGACTACGGGGAAGCGCTCATCGTGGCAAGGAGCGAGCAGGACGAAAGAAGACTCTTCGACCGGTACATCAAGGGCAGGCCGGAAAAGATAGAGTCCCAGCTTGCGAGCGAGCATGCCCTCAGGACGCATATCCTTGCGTCCATAGCGGGCGCATTCACCGGAACCGAGCTTGAACTCCGGGAGTTCCTTGAGCGAACACTCTCCGCCCGCCAGAGGGGGGCGTATTACCTCCACCGCGTGGCCGGAGAGATTATGGATTTCCTCAGGACGGAAGGCATGGTCTCCGGAACGCGGGGGGGCCTCGATGCGACTACCTTCGGAAGGAGGGTCTCGGAGCTTTACATAGACCCGCTTACTGCGGTAATCATAAGGGACGGCCTCCGCCACCCCGGAGAAAAGGAGACATTCCCCCTCCTTCACATGATAGCCCGCCTGCCCGATATGATGCGGGTCTCGTCGAGGAAGAAAGACTACGAGGAAATGTTGGATGTCTTTCATGCGCACGCCGGGGGACTCCTGATTCCGGAGGAGGAGAAGTACCCGACCGAGGATGTGCTTTCGGAGCTTAAGACCGCATCGGTCCTCATGCAGTGGATATTGGAAAGCCACGAGGACAAAATAACCGGCCACTTCGGCATAGGCCCGGGAGACCTCCGCACGCTCGTTGACCTTGCCGATTGGCTTTTATATTCCTCCGGGGAGCTTTCAAAGGTCTTCGGCCTGAGGGGCGAGATGAAGGCGGTTTCCAATCTCAGGGCGAGGGTCTCTTACGGTGTAAAAGAGGAACTCCTCCCGCTCGTGAGCTTGAGGGGCATAGGGAGGGTGAGGGCAAGGAACCTCTTTAATGCCGGGTTTCAGGGCCTTGCGGATATCAGGCGAGCCGGGGCCGAGGAACTGTCCTCAGTGCCTGCCATGGGCAGTGCCATAGCACTCGATATAAAAAAGCAGGTGGAGAATCGGAGGTGCCCGTAGCCCTATTTCGTGGCAGGCCGTGCCTGCCCCTTGAAAGAAGTCGGGCCGA
>CAZPPU010000088.1:0-4297 GCA_964588515.1 uncultured Nitrospirota bacterium | reverse complement strand
CACGCCGCGCCTGGGCAAGCCTAGAAACGAGACGCCGAAGGCCTTTACAAAACACGCGGCGGCAAGCGCGCCGGTGAGCGCCATTGCGGCCCCTCCAAGCGGAGAGATAATCTTTGCCGTAGAGCCGAACAAAAAGAGCGTCAACCCCAAAACGAAACAACCTTACACCGGGACTACCGCACTGTGTCTGGGCTGTCATGAGACGATGGACAAGGGCGGCATGGGCATTATGCCGGTTTCTTCTTCCATGAGCCACCCCTACGGCGTTGCGCCCGATGCAAAGGTGGCCACCGTGCCTTCCATCCTTCTTAGGGAAGGGAAGCTTGAGTGCGTGCGCTGTCACGACCCGCACCCCGCCAACGCAAACTACAAATACCTGAGGGTGGATACGGACGGAGGCGCAAAGATGCAGGTATTCTGCGGGATGTGCCACGGCTCGAAGTCCGGCGGAAAAATCGAAATGATGAACATATTCGACAGCATGGACGAAAGGAAGGCGATGTCGAGGGCCGAGACCGCGCCGAAGGCCCCTTCCGCTCCTGCGGCGACACCGAAAAAATAAAGAGACTTGAAGACGAGCGGATTCAGAGTCCTTTCGATTCTTGCCGTCATAGCGGCGGTCATGGAGGCAGTGTTTCTTTCAGGCACTGCCTCCTCCGAGGAGCGTCAAAACTGCAACAAATGCCATAAGATAGTCGTAGAGGGGGCGGGCAAGGTCCAGCATACCGCCCTGAGCCTCGGGTGCACGGCCTGCCACACGCAGGCCCATCAAAAGGGCATGAAGTTCAAAAAGGGGCTTATGGCCGAGGGCAGTAGGCTCTGCTTCGCCTGCCACGACCGCGTGCCGTTTTCAAAGAAGTCCGTCCACTCGCCGGTCCAAGGCGGGATGTGCGACTCCTGCCACGACCCGCATGTCTCGGACAACCCCAACCTGCTTCTTTCCCCGGCGCCGGACCTCTGTTTTAATTGCCATGACAGGGCCCCGTTTTTCAAGATAGTCAACCATGCGCCGGCCGCAGGCGGCATGTGCACGAGCTGTCATAACCCGCACTCAAGCGACACCGACAAACTCCTTTCCGCGCCGGACATATGCTATACCTGTCACGGCAAGGAGACGATATTAACAGGCAAGGTCGTTCATGCGCCGGTTGCGGGGGATATGTGCACATCCTGCCACAACCCGCACTCAAGCGACTCCAATAAACTGCTCCTTACGGCCGAGATATGCTTTAATTGTCACGACCGGGCAGGTCTTACGACAGGCAAGACCGTCCATGCGCCGGTTGCCGCGGGGATGTGCACGGGATGCCACAAGCCCCATGCAAGCGACTCGGCCAAACTCCTGATTTCCGACGATGTATGCTTTAACTGCCACGACAGGGCCGCTCTCACGACAGGCAAGACCGTCCATGCGCCGGTAGCCGCAGGGATGTGCTCATCCTGCCACAAGCCCCATACGAGCGACTCCGACAAACTGCTCATCTCCGACGAGGTATGCCTGAACTGCCACGGCAAGGAGACCTTCACGGCCGGCAAGGTCGTCCATGCGCCGGTAGCCGCAGGGCAATGCGCGGCCTGCCACTCGCCGCATGCATCCGATGCGGTGAAAATGCTCCGCGCCGACATGCCGAAGCTGTGCTATAAGTGCCACGAAGCCGCCGAGTTCACGCAGAAAGATGTCCACGGCCCCATAAGCGCGGGAATGTGCTCGGACTGCCACGGGGTGCACTTCTCGGACTATGAGAAGCTCCTCGTAATCCCGCCCCCGGCCCTTTGTTTTAAATGCCACAGGGAGTCGGCCTTTACGAAAAAGAACATCCACCCGCCGGTCCGCGCAGGCGCATGCATGGACTGTCATCTGCCGCACTCCTCGCGTCACGACCCTGTGCTGAAGGCCAAACACAACAATGTATGCAGGCCCTGCCATCCCGCCGTCTTTGAGGAACCCCACGGCGGAATCACCGGCTATGCCTCGAAAGGCCATCCGATGCTCGCCAAAAAAGACCCGAAAAGAAAGTGGAAAGTGTTCACATGCACGAGCTGTCACGAGCCGCATAGCTCGGACTGGATAAAACTCTTCAGGTACGAAGTATACGAGACATTCGACCTCTGCCGGCATTGCCACAAGGAGAGGTAATTTGTGTTATCCTAAAGCCATGATGAAACCGGCCGTCATAACGATAACAGTCATCATCGCCGTTTTCACGCTTGCCGGGGTCGCGCTCCCCGAGGAGCCGGATTGCCTGACATGCCACGAGGAACTGAAAGCGGGCGCGTTCGTGCACAACGCCCTTGTTTCGGTGGGCTGTACCGCCTGCCATCCGGGCATAGACGCCAAAGACATCCCGCACAAACTGCTTGCCAATATTCCAAAAGGGCTTCCGGGGGAGACAGCAGACCTCTGCTACTCGTGCCACGACAAGACTAAATTCTATGCGCCCACGATACATGCGCCGGTCGGCATAGGGCTCTGCACATCCTGTCACAACCCGCATTCCTCCGGCGTGGCGAACCTGCTTGTCGCCGAACCGGACAAACTCTGTTTCAACTGTCATGAGAAGGAAAAATTCTCAAGCAAAAAGAGCGTCCACGGGCCGGTAGCCGCAGGCAAGTGCCTTTCCTGCCATGTCCCTCATGCAAGCGACAACGAAGGCCTCGTCGTCAGAAAGGGCAATATACTCTGCAGGAGGTGCCACCCGAGGACTGAAAGAGAACCCCATGCAGTAACCGGCCTAAGGACGGCCGGCCATCCCGTGAGAGGCAAGGAAGACCCCAAAAGAAAGGGCAAGACCTTCGAGTGCCTGAGCTGTCATCAGGCCCATGCCTCCGAGTGGGTGAGGCTCTACAGGTACAAGGCAAACTCGTGGGAAGAACTCTGCATCTACTGCCACACCGATATTTATTGAGGGGCTACGAGCCCCTGCGCAATAGGGCAGTCGGGGGGCCCTTGCGACTTTAGATCTGTCTCGGAGTGGTCGTGCCCCCTCAGCGGGCGAAGAAAGCAGGGTCCGCAAACTGCATCGAAAGACTCCTGTAAAGCCTCGGGACATCCGGGTCGAGGGCAACCGCCCTGTCAAACGCCTCCTTCGCCTTGAGCTTCATGTCCGACTTCAGGTAGCACTTCGTAAGGTTTATCCACATGTGGGGGTCGTTGGGGTCCAGAACGAGCGCGGCCTCGTATGTCTCAGCCGCCTCCGCATACCTGCCTTTTTCGAAATAGACATTGCCCAAGTTGTTCATGGCGGCCGCATTGGCCGGGTCGAGCGACAGCACCTTCCTGAAGAACTCTATGGCCCTGTCGTCGCCGCTTTCGCCGTAGAGGATCCCGACCTGTAAAAGCGCATTTATATCGGAGGAGTCCTTGCTGAGGATATCGAGGTATTTCTTGCTTGCATATCTCATCTTCAACCCCTTGAGATAGCCCAACTCGTCTCCGAATTTGGCTTCTATATCTTCCCTCCTGACCGGCTCGGGCTTCCATACGCCTTGAGGCAGGCTTGCCGGCTTGAATGTCTCCCACGCCTTCTTCGGGTCTATGACCACAAGCCCCTTCTGCCTGCCCTCTTCGTAGAATTCCACGCCTTTCTTCCATGCGCTAAGGAAAGACGACCCGACGAGCGTCACTTCCACGGGCGCCCAAACAGCGCCCTCATGGATTACGAACATGTCCCCGAGCTCGTCTCCGCCGACTGCGCCTTCGTTGAGCCCGGTCGAAAACATCATGAGTATATGCCCGGGCATATCGAGGAGGGCGGTCTGGACCCCGAGGCTTTCGAGGGCCGAGGCATAGAGGTTGACGAGGTCGTCGCAGTCTCCGGTCCTTCTAAGGAGGGTCTCTCTGGGGTACTGGATGTAGTCCACCTGGTCTACCCTCTCGGAGGAGACCTGATAGGGGTTGTTGGGGTCTGCCATGTAAGAGATACCGAGGACCCCCATAGCATCGAATATCACCCGAGCATAGATGAAGGGGTCGGGGTTTTCGTCGCTGTACTGCCTTGCAATCTCCCTCGCAAAATCAAGGACTACCGGGTCTTTCGGGGTTATGAATGTGGCTATCCGTTCCCGCACATCCCATGTGAGATGGTGCTTTTCGTAGATGTTCAGGGACTGGGTCGTCGTGAATGTCCTGAGTTCCTGGTTCTCGTAATATACAGCCTTTATCTCCGCCTGAACCGCGGTGTTTTCGGTAAGCTCGAGGACCTTGTTGTTGAAGACCGCATTCAGGGGCAGTGTAATGCTCTGGCCCGGCTCTATGTTCTCCACCGTCTGTTCCGTGGGAAAATCCATGAACTCCCGT
>CAZPPU010000087.1:5333-7404 GCA_964588515.1 uncultured Nitrospirota bacterium | reverse complement strand
GGCGTGGATACTCGAGAAGTTCGGCTGGGACATGCACGACAACATATTCTTCGGAATGAACAACGGCCTGCCCGAGCCGTGGAGGAACCCCGCGCTCTGGATGTCCTTGGGGATTATCTTCGGCGCAATGATAATGGCCCGCTTGAACAACGAGTTCAAGCTCAAGTGGCCCAAGGGCGAGCTCTGGTTCTGGGGGCTCGGCGGCGGGCTCCTGATGGGGTTCGGTTCCCGGCCTTCGCTTGGCTGTAACATCGGGGCGTTTTTCATAAGGGCCGCAGGCGGAGACCCCAATGGCTGGCTCTACGGCGCAGGCATGGTAACCGGCGCGTTCATGGGCGTGAAGTTCTTCAACTGGTGGACCGAACGGAAGATGGCCAAGGAGATGGCCGCATTCGACCTGTAAAAATAAAATAGAGGAGGAGATTTGAAATGGCCTTGAAGTTTGAGAAGAAAAGCGAAGGAAGCTACATGCTCGATGTGTGCGGGTTCGTCTGCCCGCATCCGCAGATTTACACGAAGAAGTCCCTCGAAAAAATCAGCTCCGGCGATATGCTCGATGTGATTTTCGACAACCCTTCATCGGGCGAGACCATCATCCAGATGTGCGAGGCCGCCGGGCATTCGGTCCTGAACAAAAAGCAGGAAGGCAACAAGTATGTTTACACAATCAAGAAGGGATAAGCCCTTTAAAATTTAGGAGGCCCTAAATGAAAACACCGCTTGTGGTTATCACTGTCATAGTGGTGGGGATGCTCGGTCTGCTGGTCATCTTCAGCCAGAGCGGCCTGCCTGAGAAAAAGCCTGCCGAAGTAACCCATGGAGAGGCGGGCGGCTATGGTGCGGCCCCCTCGGGCGGCTACGGTGCGGTCCCCTCGGGCGGCTATGGTGCGGCCCCCTCGGGCGGCTACGGTGCGGCCCCCTCGGGCGGCTATGGAGGCGGCGCTCCGGCGGCTGAGTATAAGTACTGGGATAAAACCAAGAAGGAATGGGCCACCGGAACCCTTCCTCCGGGCCAGTAAAAGTTAACCCTTAAGGTGGAGGAGCGATGAAGAAACTTCTGCTTGCCGTAGACGATACCAAAGGCTCGAAGGCCGCGGTCAACTTCTCGAATTATGTCTGCAAGTGCCTGAACCCGGATACCGTCCTTCTTTGTTACATCGAGGAGTACGAGGGCAGGTCCCTTATGACCGCCAATCTGCCGATGTCTGAGC
This sequence comes from uncultured Nitrospirota bacterium, assembly GCA_964588515.1. GTDB lineage: Bacteria > Nitrospirota > Thermodesulfovibrionia > Thermodesulfovibrionales > JdFR-86 > CAZPPU01. The sequence continues at coordinate 6,193 of CAZPPU010000087.1, read as the reverse complement.
TATCGACCCTGAAGGAAGTGCTCAAGGGCACGGACTATAAAAAGAAGCTCGACGAGAAGGCCGATGCCATCATCGGCTTTTACAGGAAGGCCCTCGAAGCAAACGGCATTAAAGGCATCAAGCCTGTGGTCAGGATGGGACATCCTGCCGAGGAAATCCTGAGCCTCGCAAAAGAAGAAGGCGCCGAGATGATAGTAATGGGCTCAAGGGGCAAAAGGGTGAGCCACCGCTTCATGGGGAGCGTAAGCCGGGAGGTCGCCAATAGTGCGGAAGTCCCGGTTCTGATTGTAAAGTAGTCCAAAAGGGGCCAATGCTTCCGCTTGGCCCCTTTTGTTTCTTCATGCCGCTTTTTTATAATAAAGAGTGAATTCCTTCAAGCAACTCCATTGCGTCCCTGAGGAGCAGACCGTCGTATTGGGCGGCGGGCTTTCCGGCCTTGCCGCCGGATATGTCCTTAGTAAGGCCGGAAGGAAGGTCGTAATATTCGAGTCCGGCCTCGTAGTGGGCGGCCTTTCAAGGACAATCGTCAAGGACGGCTTCAGGTTCGACCTCGGAGGCCACAGGTTTTTTACGAAGGACAAGGCCGTTGAGGGCTTCGTAAGGGAACTCATGGACGGAGAGCTCATCGAGGTCTCAAGGAAAAGCAAGATATATCTCCGCGGCAAATACTTCAACTATCCGCTTAAGCCCCTAAACAGCATGTTCGGCCTCGGCCCGGCAATGACATTTAAAATACTCTTCGATTACGGGAAGGAAAGACTAAGGGAAGCCGTGCGCAAAAAGGTTGCCAATACCGATATGGCGGCGGGCACTGCCCGCTCCCTTGAGGACTGGGTGGTGAAGAATTTCGGAAGGGCGAT
>CAZPPU010000087.1:0-5323 GCA_964588515.1 uncultured Nitrospirota bacterium | reverse complement strand
ACCCTATTCCGAAAAGGTCTGGGGCATAGACTGTAAAGACATAAGCGCGGAGTGGGTCGAAAAGAGGATTCAGGGGCTTTCCTTAGGCACGGCCATAAAAAACGCATTCTTCAAGCTCTCAGGCAGGGATATCCCCACGCTCGCCGACAGGTTCCTCTACCCGAGGCTCGGAATCGGCAGGATTTCCGAGAGGCTGAAAGAGGAAATCGAAAAACAAAAAAACCTCGTCCATACGGGCATGAGCGTTACGGGGCTTAAACATGACGGACGGCAAATCGAGGGCATAGAAGTCAGGGATAACGGGGGGGGCGCCCGAAGGGTCGGCGGTGCGGATTTCATATCGAGCATTCCCCTTAATGCGCTCGTCGGGATGCTCAGGCCCTTGCCGCCCGATGATGTCCTCGATGCGGCAGGAAGACTCCGGTACAGGGACCTTATAATCGTTTCGGTCATGGTAGACAGGGCCGGTGTTACGGACCAGACATGGATATACATGCCCGGGCGGGATAGCCCGTTCGGCAGGATTCATGAGCCTAAAAACTGGAGCGCATCCATGTCCCCGCCGGGCAGGACCCTCGTTGCGGCCGAGTACTTCTGCTTCAAGGGCGACGGGACATGGAGCCGGACGGACGGAGAGCTTTCGGGTCTTACGGTGGATTGCCTTGAGAGGCTTGGGTTCTTTAAGAAGTCCGAGGTCTCAGACAGCATGGTAGTCAGGGTGTCTAATGCCTATCCCCTCTTCGATGTCGGCTACAGGGGGCATGTGGATAAGATAGTCTCCTATCTCGACCGGTTCGAAAACCTCCATATAGCGGGCCGTGGCGGGATGTTCAGGTACTATAACATGGACCATGCGATACAATCCGGAATCGAGGCCGCTAAAGAGGTAATCCGTGCCGCTTAAGTGCGCCCTCGTAATACCCGCATGGTTGCCCGGGGAAATCTTCTCCTCGAAGACCGCCCCCTCCCAGATAAATTACTGGCAACCCCTCGGCACCCTCTATGTGGCCTCCTCCCTGATGAAGGCAGGGCATGAGGTCAGGTTCCTGAACGGCGCATTCATGACCCACGAGGAGATATTAAGCGGGATAAAAAACTACGGGCCCGGGTTTGTCGGGATTTATTCGACGACATTTGGGTGGAAGAAGGCGCAGAAGACTGCGGAGGATATTAAAAAAATAAACAAGGACATCTTTATCGCAGTCGGCGGGCCTTATCCTATAGCCGTCAGGGACGGTTGCCTTACGGACGAGACTGATGCCGTGGTTACGGGGGAGGGGGAGCACACGGTAGTCGAAATGCTCAAGCGGATAGAGGCGGGAATGTCCCTTCAGGGAGTCGAAGGCGTCATATGGAGGGAAAACGGAGACATCAGGGTTAACCCGGACAGGCCGCTCATTACGGACCTCGATTCGCTCCCGTTTCCGGCAAGGGAGCTTTTGGGCGACCTCGGCCTCTACATCCCGCCTCCGGCCACTTACCGGCGGAGACCCGTGGCCGCGATGATAACCTCCCGCGGGTGTAACAGGCGGTGCATCTATTGTTTCCAGATGGACAAATCAAGGAAAAGCGGAATCCGTTACCGCAGTGTCGGAAATGTCCTTGAAGAGATAGAACTCATTCTCGGGCAGGGCCACAGGGAGATAAAATTCTTGGACGACACATTGGCCGCAGACTACGGGAGGGCGATGGACATAGCCGGGGAGATTAAAAGGAGGCGGCTCGATTTCACATGGTTTGCCTCTGCCTGCGTAAATCAGGTGGATAAGCCCCTGCTTGCCGCATTCAAGGACGCAGGCTGTTGGGCCGTGCTCTTCGGCGCGGAAAGCGGGGTTCAGAAAAACCTCAACGCCATAAGGAAGGGCATCACGCTTGAGCAGACGGAAAAGGCCGTAAGGGCGGCAAAGGATGTCGGCCTCAAGGTGAGCGCCCCGTTTATCTTCGGCATCCCCGGAGAGACATTCGATGAGGGCCTCAAGACCATAGAGTTCGCCCTGAAGCTCGACCCGGACATCGCCAACTTCCATGCCATCACCCCTTTTCCGGGCACGGAGCTTTACGATAATTACGAGAAATGGGGCTGCATCTCGGAGGACACGACGGACTTTACATATCAGGGTGCGGCCTTCATCCCCGATACGATGACCAAAGAGGAAATCCTCAGGCTCAGGCAGACGGCCTTCAGGAGGTTTTACTCCCGGCCCTCGTTTATCCTCAAGAGGCTCATGGAGCTAAGAAACCTCCATGACCTCATGGCCGCGCTTAAAAGCGCAAAGAGCCTGTTTCATCTCTGGAGACGGGATGTCTTTAAGCGAAACTAATGACTCCTGCATAATTAATGTCCCTCCCCTTGTCATTCCGGCTTGACCGGAATCCCTCTTAAGAAGGACTCCCGACAAGCGGGAGTGACAGGAATAGGACATTAGTTTCGCATCCTTCGCTAATTCTCAAGGCGCTGTTTTCGCTCATTTGTAAACGACAAAGCCGTTGAGGAAGTCCTCGAAGTCGGGCTTGAACTCCTCAAACAGACTCTGGCCCGTATATGTGATAATCTGCATACTGCCTGCCTTGCCCGTATAGTAATAGCTGTAATAGGTAAACGGTATGGACATGATGGTGCCGTTTATCTGCATGAGGAGGACCTCGGCGCCGTTTACGGTCCTCTTTTCCTCGAATACTACCTCTGCATCCGGCGCGGCCCCCTTGGCGTTTTCAAGGGCTACATCCCTTAAGGATTCAAGCGGCATCGTCAGCCTTTCGGCGATTATCATGGCGAAGGCGTCGCCCGATGTATGATTGATCTCAAACTCTGCGGCCTCGTTACCGGGCTCTTTGGAGACCTGCCATTTGCTTTCGTTTATCCACATCCCGTATGTCCCGTGTTTGCCTTTGAGCAGTTTTGTGGAACCCTCCGGTTTTGAATAAGACCCTTTGCCGCCTGCGGCAGTCGCCTTTGGCTCGGCGTATTTCCATGTCCCGTCCGGATAAAGGACGACATTCTTGCCGTCTTCGGTCACGGCCTTTTTCTGGGCGGATGCCATAGCGAATGCCATGCCCGCAAACAGGACGCAAAGACCAAGTACAACCGCAAATACCGTTTTCCTCATTGGAATCCTCCTTAGCGTAACTTGGTCTATATCATAATATAGGGCCTTTTTTGTGTCAACCCGGAAACCGGGTAATTAAGCAATGCCGGATAAGTCGCGGGGTTACAAAGGATATTCGTCATCATGTAGCATTCATGGGTGCAGAAACACTTATCCTCTGTTATAGAGGCTATGGAGGCTTTTGCATTTTCATTCTTAAGTAGGGTTCTTAGGTCGTATCCGTGCTCCCTTACATTTCCGAGCCTCCGGGTGAAGGACTCGCAGGGGTAGACATCGCCTGTCTCCGTGAGGACTAAGTTGAGCCTTCCGGCATGGCAGGGGAGCATCCTCCGGTTTTCCGTCATGGTTTTGTGTATGAGCCTCCGCTGGAGGATATCCTGTGCGGCCTTGAGCCTTGCGCCTCTGAACCCATAGATGGGCGAGGTCCCGTCTTTCAGTCCCTTTTCGAGCATCTCTATGGCATTTAGGTATTTCTCCGGCGCTACATCCTTGCGGTTTCCCCTTATGAGAGTTATCGTATGGGTCTTTATGCCTTTAAGGCCCTTCACAAAGTCGGCAATTTCCCTCATATCGTCCTGATTGTCCCTCAGAAAGACCGTATTTATACCGAGCTCGATATTCCGGTGCCGGGGAAGAAGCCCGCTTAGCTTCGTATATGTTTTCATAAGCCGCTCGAAACTCCCGTGCGTGCCCCTCATGCGGTCGTGTTTTTCTCCGATACCGTCCATCGAGAGCTTGACGACGACGGCGCTCCGGGGACAGTCCCGGAGTATCCGGGATATCTTTTCAAAGATTACTTCCGCCTGCATCCCGTTTGTGGGGTAGAGCATGATTGAGGGCCGGTTGTTTTTATAAAAGATTTTGCTTATTTCTACGATGTCGTCTCTTAAAAAGACTTCGCCGCCTGAAAATGCAAGCCAGAGGAGACTTCCCAGAGAGGCAGAGACCTTTTCTATCTCTTCAAGACCTAACTCCTTCCGGGGGCCATCGGCCCCCGGACCCCCATCCTTTTGAGCCTCGTAGAAGCAGAAGGGGCATCGCTGGTTGCATCTCTTTGTCACGAAAAATGTAAGATGTATGGGCCTTGTTTTTCTTAAGACCTGAGGCAGGAATCTCAAAGGCGAATGCATCTCAGGACTCCTACGACCCCTCCAAGCCCGACTGCCGCCGCATAAAGGGTCGTGTAATAGGCCATCGCCTTTATGGCGAACAAAGGGCCGTCGGCTTTCCATAACGCCCTTACGAAGCCCCTGCTTATGAATAAATTCAGGCCGAAAAGCACGCCCGAAACAGCCGGTAAAAAGGCGCTCTGCGAAATTAAATACAGGGCAAAAAGACAGGCGGTTAAGAATTGTAGTCCGACATTTGCCTTGAGCCCTATGGAGGCAGTCCCCGAATCCCGGAAGAGGTCTTTGTTTCCGATGGAATATTTCGTCCAATAAAAGGATTTTCTGAATGCGTTTTTAAGGGATTTCCATAGGGAAAACCCGAAGATGTGCCTTACCTGTAGGGCCGGGTTCATGACGAGCCTCATGCCCCCTCGCCTCATCCTGTGGCTGAAATCCACATCCTCTATAATAGGCAGGAAGTCCTCCCTGAACCCGCCGCTTTCAAGAAAAAGCCCTTTCCGAATAAGCATTGCGTGGGTCGCAATATAATCCGGGGAAGGGGTCATCGCCCCCTCGAAATAATTTACGAATACGGACTGGAATTTACTGAAAAAGTCCCGGTCATAGGGAAGGGGGGTGTATGTGCCGCCTATGAGGGCGTTTGGATGCTGTTTGTAAGTCTCGAGTGCCGTCTTTAGCGTGCCTTCGGTAAGTAGACAGTCGGAGTCTATGAAGAACAGGACTTCGCCCCCTGCGGCCTGTGCCCCCCCGTTCCTTGCGGCAGAGGCGCCCCTATGGGCTTCGAGACGAATCAGCTTGCAGGAAAATTTCTTTATCACATCCACTGAATTGTCGCTGGAGCAGTCGTCAACTACCACCACTTCTACATCCGGGGGCATATTGCCGTATGCCGCCTCAAGGCACTTGCCGATTGTGCTTTCGCCGTTGTGGTTCGGGATGATTATCGAGAGCATTATCTGAAATTAACACATGTAAGCTATAATATTCCACGGAAGGGAACAACCCACCCCTGACCCCTCCCAAGAGGGGAATAAAAAATTCCCTTCCTTGGAGGGGATAAAGGGGTGGGTAAAAGGCCTGCCGGCT
>CAZPPU010000086.1:0-7411 GCA_964588515.1 uncultured Nitrospirota bacterium | reverse complement strand
ACTGGTGCATCATGCCGTCCACCAAGGTGGTCTTCCCATGGTCCACATGAGCGCTGATGGCGATATTCCTTAAGTCGTTCCTTGTTTTCCGCAAAGCTTATACTCCCTTATGGGTGTTTTCCATGTTTCTTGCCGGCATAAAGCAGAACAATCTTTATGATAACATGTCCAGCACGGTAAAAACCCGTCTGCCGGTATTACCCAAACTTGCCGATAGAGGTTTGTCATTGCGAGCGAAGCGAAGCAATCTCAATTTTGCCTCCTCCCCTAATTATCTGTGAAACACTATTTCAATTCCATGGACGGGATTCTCGACAAAATATTGGTCGATTTGTTTGAAATGTCTGTCTTTATATTCGCCCCATAGATCAAAATTGAGATTGATGTAGAGTAGTCGTTTGACTTTATCATCAGATACAAGTTGTCCTTGAGCCTTTTTAATAACTGCATTGAGCTTTTTGAAAAAGCCACTTCCGAGTTGGCATTCTACTGTTCTTACGGGGCCGTAGCCGCGATCCATCGCCTCCTTATTAGCATTCACCTCCTCCTCGGATACATTAATTGTTTTCACTTCGCAGATACATTTGACTGAATCCATCATCCCTTGCAGATCAGGCGTCTTCTTGCGCGCGGGCGGAATGGATTGAATATTTGTGCATCCAATTTTTTTTAGATAATTATAGGCCCGCGCTTGATTTAGTATATTGAAAAGCGATTCCCATCCACGCTTCGTATTATTGTTCTTAATCAAATAGGGGGAAGCCTCTTCCCTTAAAGATTTCCACGAACCCGAATCAAGTCCTCGCAGCTCTTGTTCGAGGTCAAGATACTTCTTTTTTATATGGGGATTTCGGAGTTTGCTCTCAAAATCCTGGAAATAGGCATTTGGAGAATTCGGTTGTTTAATTTGATCCTTAAGCTCATACAGCCTTGGCAATTCATCACGAAACATATATGCTCCAGATATTGTCCCTTCCTTTCGTTGAAGCAGGAAGGATTCCCCCCTGCATTATATCAAGCCGCCGCCTCTTTCCTGTCAAGGGAAATGGGGCTTTTCTTTCAATCCGTTATCGGCAACGGCCGTATCCGAATGCGAGCCGCTTCAAAAACTACTATGCTTCCTTCTTCGAGGGTCTTTTCGATGGCCGGCAGATTAGCTCGCAGAAGCGCAAGCTGTTTTCCGGGATGCCTTTCTGAGCCTTTCCGGAACAATATTACCGAAGGCTTTTTCCCCTTCCACAACGAAAGCAATGTGCCGAAGTCGGTATCGGCAGAGATAATGATACGGTCTTCACTCAAGGCGCGGCTGAAGATTTTCTTGTCTTCTGCCCGATGAAGGTCGAGGTCGCGGACATGCACTGCATCATGCCCGGATTTCCTGAGACCCAATGCAACGGCAGGCGATACTGCGTTGTCTATGAGGAACTTCACCCTGTCAGAAGCGGAAGCTCTCTTTCGCGGACTGCCTCGGCCGCATACTGCAATGCCTCACGGATGTCTTCCCGCTCAAGGTCGGGGAATGCCTTCAGTATTTCATCCTCGCTCATTCCCTCGGCAACCATGCCCACTACAGTCGCAACGGGTATGCGAAGCCCCCTGATGCAGGGCACCCCGCCCATCTGTCCGGGGTCAACGGTAATTCGCTTAAACTTTATCATTCTTCCTCCAAAACAAAACTCCTGAACACTCCTTCCGCTTATGAAATCTTACACCCCCTGCACCCGTCCGGTCAAGGACATTGTTGATGCAATGGAGCAATGAGTTTAGGTATCTCCCGGCCCAAGAATGGGGTCTGCAACCCCCGGCATTTTATGGTAAATTAGGGTATGCCGCTTTTCAGCTACGAGGCCGCAGACCGGACGGGCAGGAAGATAAAGGCTTCGCTTGAGGCCGATAGCGAGCACACCCTCAGGGAAGAGCTCAAGGCAAGGGGTCTCATCCCCCTCGGCATAAAGGCCGTAGAGCGCAGGGGCGCCTTCGCCCTCAGGCGGTTCACCGGAAAAGACCTCCTCAGGTTCACGCAGGAACTCGGAAGCCTCCTTGAGGCGGGCCTCCCCATAGACAGGGCCCTCTATGTGCTTTCCGAGCATTCCGGGAAGGCCCATATGCGCTCCATCATCAAGGGGATATACACGGACATACAAAGGGGACAGACCCTCTCTCAGGCTATGGCGGTGCATGGGGAGTTTCCGAGGGTCTATGTGAACATGATAAAGGCGGGCGAGGCGGGCGGGATGCTCGAACCCGTGATAAGGAGGCTTTCCGCATTCCTTGAGATGACCGCCGCATTCAGGGACGAGGTCGTCTCCGCCCTCATATATCCGGCCCTCCTTTCGGTAGTCGGCGGCCTTGCGGTGGCCGTGCTGATGGTCTTTGTGGTGCCCAAGTTCGCACAGGTCTTTGCCGACATGGGGCAGGCCATGCCCGCACCCACGCTCATCCTGCTTAAGGTAAGCTCTGCGACGGTCTCCTATTGGTGGGCCGGCCTCGGGGCTATCGCAGTTTCGGCCTTGGCCCTGCGGGGCTATTCGAGGACGAAAGAAGGAAGGCTCTTCATGGACGGCCTAAAGCTTAAGATCCCCTTTGCAGGAACGCTCATGATGAAGCTCATCATAGCACGGTTTTCGAGGACCTTGGGCACTCTCCTTGCCTCCGGCGTCCCGATACTTGAGGCCATAAGGATAGCAAGGGAAGTCGTCGGCAACGAGGTAGTCTCCGGAAGGCTTGCGGACCTCGAAGAAGGCGTGAAAACTGGCCGGGGGGTCTCCAAACCCCTCATGGAAATCGGCGTCTTCCCACCCATCGTGGCCCAGATGATAGCCGTGGGCGAGGAGGCGGGAAGGCTCGAAGAGACATTCCTCTCCGTGGCCGAGAGGTTCGAGACCGAGGGAAGGACCCTTATCAAAAGGGCGGTTAGCCTGCTTGAGCCCGCAATGATACTCCTCATGGGCCTCATTGTGGGCTTCATCGTAGTCTCCATGCTCATTGCGGTCTTCAGCATAAATGAAATACCCATATAAGTCCGGCGTTACGCTCCTTGAGCTCATAATAGTCCTTTTCATCATCGGGCTTGCCGCAGGCGTCGTGACCGTCTCGCTTTCAAAAATGCACGATAAGACCGTTATCAGGGAGGATATGAAAAGAATTTACGGCGTCCTCCGGCTTGCAAGGAATACCGCGGTCATGGAAAGAAAAGAAGTAACCTTCAATGCGGACGAAGGCTCGGTCTGGCTCGAAGGGGCTGCGAGCCCCGGCGCAATTGGGGCGGCGGACGGCAAGCGCTACCCGCTTAAGGGCATTACGCTTAAGGTCAAGCAGGGCCCGATAATCTTTTACCCGAAGGGCAACAGCACGGGCGGGCTTATCGAGATGAAAGACTCAAAAGACAGGCTTTATTACATGGAGGTGGATGCTGTTTCGGGAAACGCCAAAATCGTGCAATAGGGGCTACGAGCCCCCGCGGTGGCACGGCCACTCCGCAAGGGGCTTCAGCCTCATGGAGGTTGTCGTTGCCCTCGCCATACTGGGCACCGCGATAGCCGCCCTCATCCAGCTTTACGCACAGGGGCTCAGGACTACGAAGAAGACCTCCGATTACTCCACCGCGCTCGTTTATGCCCGCTCATATCTCGATGAGGCATATGCCCAGCCCGAAGTAAAAGCGGGCGAGGAGACATTCCAATTGCCCGGGGACTTCAAGGCCGAAAGGACGATAAGCCTATTGCGCGGGGGCTCGCAGCCCCAATATCGCGGGGGCTCGCAGCCCCAAGAAGGGCTTGCGCTCTACGAGATAACGGTCACCGTGACATGGCCGCCTGCCGGCAAAGTAGTCCTGAAAGGGCTAAGGGGCATGTATGAAGGCCCATAGAGGCTTTACCCTCATAGAAGTCATTGTCGGAGTCTCCCTCACCGCGGTCCTCGTCATGATAGTGTTTTCCTCCTTACGGCTCGGGCAGAGGGCGCAGGAAAAAGCAATAGAGCGGCAGGATATTTCCCAGAAGATGCGAATACTCTCAGACAGGCTCGCATGGCTTATCCATGGCGCATATCCCTATACCGTCGGCAAGGACGCAGGCGCGGTCATCTACTTCAAGGGCGAGGCCGATGAATTGGGCTTTGTGACCACGAGCACCGACCCTTACTCCAAAGAGCCGGAGGACATGGAGGGCCTTAAGTGGGTAAAACTCTTCGTTGACTCAGACGGCCTCAAGATAAAAGAGAATGTCTATTTCCACAAGGATGCGCTCGAAGACGGCGATGGAAGGGAATACCTCTTCGACCCCGATGTCCGGAGCATGGAATTTGAGTATCTCGATACAGGCGAGGACGAAGGGGAAGGCAAATGGACGGATTCGTGGTCCCCGCGGGAAAAGGCATACCTGCCGTCCGCAGTCCGGGTCGTGATGGTCTTTGAGTATAGGGGCAAAGAAATCGAGATGCCGCCCGTTATAGCCGCAATCAGGGCCGGGGGGCTACGAGCCCCCGCGCAATAGACGGCAGGCACGGCCTGCCGCGAAATGGAATTGCAACCCTTTTGCCTTTACAAATTCCCCACCTTTAATTATTATTTAGCATGAAGACTTTGAGGCTTGCCCTTGCGCAGATTAACCCGACCGTCGGGGACATCGAGGGCAATGCGGAAAAAATAATCTCCTATATCCGGCAGGCGAAGGCGGGCGGGGCCTCGGTAGTCGCATTCCCGGAGATGGCCCTCACGGGCTATCCGCCCGAGGACCTCCTTCTTAAACCCCGGTTCATCTCGGACAACCTCAGGGCGCTCGATGCCGTAAAAGAGCATGCGGAGGGCATCGTCGCAGTCGTGGGCTTCGTCGACAAGGAGACCGATATCTATAATGCCGCGGCCGTCATCTCCGAAAAGAAGGTCGTAGATGTCTACCGCAAGATGTACCTTCCCAATTACGGCGTCTTCGACGAGCAGAGGTATTTTCAGGCTGGAAGGAGGCATACGGTTTACGACATCGGCGGCGTGCTCTTTGGTGTGAGCATCTGCGAGGACATATGGTACCCGGAGGGGCCGACGAGGCAGGAGGCCCTTGCGGGCGCGGAGTTCGTGATAAACATCAACGCCTCCCCGTATACGATGGGCAAGGGGAAGTTCAGGGAGGAGATGCTCTCGACGAGGGCCTCCGACAGCGCCGTGATGGTGGCCTACTTAAATACCGTGGGCGGACAGGACGAGCTCGTCTTTGACGGCGGAAGCCTCGTGATAAACGAAAAGGGCGAGGTCCTCGCAAGGGGCAGACAGTTCGAGGAGGAGCTTATCGTCATAGACCTCGACCTCGACGCCGTCTTCATGCGGAGGCTCCACGACCCGAGGCGGCGACAGCAGGCCCTCGCAATCAAAGAAGGCGCAGTAACGAAAATAGCCCTGCCCACCCCGCTTAAGGGGCCGGAGACCCCTCTCCCAAAAAGAAAGGATATAGTCCTTGACCCCAAAGAGGAAGTCTATACCGCGCTCCGCCTCGGGGTCTCTGACTATGTGAGGAAAAACGGCTTTAAAGGCGTCATAGTCGGCCTGAGCGGGGGCGTGGACTCCGCACTCGTTTCCGCAATCGCCGTAGACGCCCTCGGAAAAGAAAATGTCTCATGCCTTTTCATGCCCTCGCTCTTTACATCGAAAGAAAGCAGGGAGGACGCCTTCAAGACGGCCGATAACCTGAATGTGAAACTGATAGAGGTCCCCATAGGCCGCATATTCAAGAGCTATCTCGATGAGCTCGGCAGGCACTTCGAGGGGCGGGCTCAGGATGTAACCGAGGAGAACATACAGGCAAGGATAAGGGGCAATGTCCTCATGGCCTTCTCCAATAAATTCGGCAGGCTCGTCCTTACGACAGGCAACAAGTCCGAGATGAGCGTTGGGTATGCGACCCTCTACGGGGACATGGCGGGCGGCTTTGCCGTGATTAAGGATGTCCCAAAGACCCTCGTATATGAACTCGCCCGTTGGCGGAACGCAAAAGGCGAGGCGATACCCGGAAGGGTCCTCACAAAGGAGCCCACGGCGGAGCTCAGGCCCGGACAGAAGGACATCGACACCCTCCCGCCTTACCCTGTGCTCGACCCCATCCTCAAGGAGTACATAGAAGAGGAGATGAGCTTTGAGGAACTCCTCGAAGGCGGCTATGAGGAGGCGCATCTGAGAAAGGTCATCGGGATGGTCGAGACAAGCGAATACAAAAGACGGCAGGCCCCGCCGGGAATTAAAATCACACAAAGGGCCTTCGGAAGGGACAGGAGATTCCCGATTACAAACAAGTATAAGAGCTTCTGAGGCATGACTTCCCGGCTTATAACGGCGCTTGCGCTCCTCATGCCGTCTCTGCTTTACGCCGCGGAGATAGACCCGTCTTTTAAGTTCTCGACCGTCGAGACCGGGCACTTCGTGCTCCATTACCATCAGGGGCTCGATGGCCTTGCCGAAAAGGCCTCGACTATGGCGGAAGAGGCGCACTGCGCCTTGTCGCCGGCCCTCAGGTGGTCGCCCCAAGAGAAGACCCACATCGTGCTCATAGACTCAAGCGACTTCGCAAACGGCTTTGCAGGTGTCCTGCCCTATAACACGATATACATATACACCGTCCCCCCGATGCCGGACATGACTATAGGCCGGTACGATGACTGGCTCAGGACGGTGATAGTCCACGAGTACACGCATATCCTTACGATGGATTCCGCAAGGGGCTACTCAAAGACGATGAGGGGTATCTTCGGAAAGCCCCTTCCCGGATACGACCCGCTTTCGTTTCTTCTTTTCTTTGCCGCTGTGCCGCCCAATGTGCTCATGCCCTACTGGTGGCTTGAGGGCGTTGCCGTATGGGCGGAGACCGAATACACGGAGGCGGGAAGGGGAAGGAGCGCATACTACGAAATGGCCCTCAGGATGGCGGTTGCCGAAAAAAACCTGCCCCGTGTAGACCAATTAAACGGCGAAGTCCCCTACTGGCCCGACGGACATATCCCCTACATATACGGCCTTGCGATGAAAAGACATATCGCGCGGAGATACGGCATAAAGACCTTGGGAGACCTCAATTACCTGCATTCGGGACGGTTCCCGTATTTCATAAGCGCACCTGCAAAACGGCTCACGAAGAAGGACTATGTCGGACTCTATCGCGAGATGATAAGGGACCTAAAAGTCGAACAGGAAGGGAAAATAGCCGAATTGAAGGCCGCCCCCTTTACGGAGTTTAAGACCCTGAGGGTCAAGGGCGAGCTTCTTACAAACCCAAGGTTTTCGAGGGACGGGCGTCTCATAGCCCTCAACCGCAGGGACCCGCACGAGCACGAGGGCATCGTCATAGTAGATGAGTTCGGCAAGAAACTGCACTCTATAAGGCGGAAACCTTCTGACCACGGCCTCGCATGGTCGCCGGACTCAAGAAGG
>CAZPPU010000085.1:7216-7445 GCA_964588515.1 uncultured Nitrospirota bacterium | reverse complement strand
CGATGGATATATAGGTATATTTAAAGTTGGACTTGAACTATTTACAACAGCCGGACCATCCATCGTAGAACGGATACAGAAGACGGGCAAGAAGGTCTTTTTAGACCTTAAATTTCACGACATCCCGAACACGGTTTCGAGGGCCGCAATACAGGCAACCCGGCTTGGCGTCCATATGTTCAATGTGCATACCTCCTCCGGGCTTGAGACGATGCAGAGGTGCAGGGAA
>CAZPPU010000085.1:1688-7178 GCA_964588515.1 uncultured Nitrospirota bacterium | reverse complement strand
CTCAAAGAGAACCTTCCAAGGCCAAAAATTCTGGGCGTTACGGTCCTTACGAGCCTCGCACAGGAGACCCTGAAAGAGGAATTGGGGATACAGCATAGCCTGAGAACCCATGTCAGGCACCTCTCGGCCCTTGCGCACAAGGCTGGTCTTGACGGCGTGATAGCTTCCGGCCACGAAGTCGCCATGATAAGAAACCACATTGGAAAGGGCTTCATCATAGCGACACCGGGTATAAGGCCCTCGTGGAGCCCGCCCGACGACCAGAAACGGACCATGACCCCAAGGCAGGCCGTAAAAGAAGGGGCGGATTATTTAGTTATGGGCAGGTCCATCCTGAGACAGCCCGACCCGCTCAAGGCCCTCGACCGCAACGCCTGGGTCCGTACCCACCCTTTAAAATGCTCCAAAAAGAGAGTTTCATCTCTGCCGCCGAAAAGGGCCCTGTCCCCGTGCTTTATGTGGAACTGCCTTACGCCCCGCCCGCGGAGGTCTACGGGAAATTCGCAGGGCCCGGGGCCATTCTTTTTGAGAGCGTAAAAGGCCCCACGAAGACGGCCCGCTATTCGTTCATCGGGTTTGAGCCTTATATGTCCCTGAGGGTAAAAGACGGAGTTTCCGAAATAGGCGCAGGGGTTCTGTGGGGGCCTACAGGCCCCCACACCCCCGTAAGCGCGGGGGTTCGTAACCCCCATCCTCTTAAACTGCTCAAAGAACTGTTTGGGGCTTACAGGCAAATGCCTGCCCAAGGTTTGCCGCCTTTTCAGGGAGGCGCGGCCGGGTTTTTCTCATACGATTTCGTCCATTACTTCGAGGGGCTTCCGAAAACCACGCTCGACGACCTCCGACTACCCGACGCCCACTTCTTTTTTTTCGACAGGCTGATTGCCTTCGACCACTTGATTGGGAAATCGTGGGCAATCGTGTCTCCGGGCGGGCACGGCCCGCGGCGAAATATATCGGGGCAGGGAGCCCCTTTGTCCGATTGGGCCGAAGAGTTCGACAAGGCCGTTTATGAGCTTGAAGGCATAAGAAAAGGGGGTGGCACGGCCACTCCGCAAAGGGCTACGAGCCCCCGTGTCAATGCCACGATAGAAGGTATCCACGGGATGGGCAAAAAGGACTATACGGATATGGTAAAGAGGGCCAAGGAGTACATAGCGGCCGGGGACATCTTTCAGGCGAACCTCTCTTTAAGGGTCTCGGCCCATATAGGGGATATAAGGCCGTGGGACCTCTACTTGACGCTGAGGACGATAAACCCCTCCCCCTTTGCATGCTTCATGGACTTCGGGGATTATTTCATAGTCGGCAGTTCGCCCGAAAGACTCCTCTTCGTCAGGGACGGCGTCGTGGAGACGAGGCCCATAGCAGGCACAAGGCCGAGGGGCAGGGACGGGGCCGGGGACGAGGCCATGCGCAGGGAGCTTCTGCTTAACGAAAAGGAACGGGCCGAGCATGTAATGCTCATAGACCTCGAAAGGAACGACCTCGGAAAGGTATCGGATTACGGGAGCGTCTCCGTGGACGAGCTCATGATAACCGAGGACTGCTCTCATGTGATTCACATAGTCTCCAATATAAAGGGGAGGCTCGCCCCGGGAAAAGACATGTTCGATTCCATAAGGGCGGCCTTCCCCGGCGGGACCATAACCGGTGTGCCCAAGGTCAGGTGCATGGAAATCATAGACGAGCTTGAGCCCCTAAGGCGGGGGCCTTATACGGGCTCGGCAGGGTACTTCGGGTTTTCCGGGAATGCCGACTTCAATATCATAATAAGGACATTCGTCATAAAAGACGGCATGGCCCATGTGCAGGCGGGCTCGGGAATCGTTGCGGATTCCGTCCCGGAAAGGGAGTACGAAGAGTCCCTGAAAAAGGCCGAGGCCCTCATAACGGCATTGACATCCGCCCTTGCCGGAAAAACCTGATATAATAAATCAAATGAGGACCCTTTCGGTTATCCTGCTCCTTCTTTTCATTAGCGGGATAGCTTGCGCCGAGACCGTCGGGATAATCTTTTCCGCGGATATCCCTTATTATCGAAGCGTTCACGAGGCGTTCGTCTCAAGGGTGAAAGAAAACCAAGGCGGCGAAAAAATCAAATTCATCGTCCAGAAGCCCTACCCCGACCCGGTCTCATGGAGCAACGCAGTAAGGAAGCTTGCCTCCGCGGATGTGGACGCCATCGTCACATACGGCACTGCGGCCACGCTTGCGGCCATCAAGGAACGGACGGGCATACCGGTCGTCTATGCAGGCGTGTACGAGCCCGTAAACCCCAAAGGCCGGATGACCGGGGCCTGCTTTAAAGTGCCGGTCTCAAGCATCCTCCGGTACCTCGGGGACATCACGACCGTAAAGACCCTCGGCGTCCTATACTCCAGCATGGAGGAGGATTCCGTCCATCAGATGAAGGAGGTAAAGGAGCTTTCCTCGAAGTACGGCTTTGCCGTCAGGGAGATGAACCTCAGAAGGCCCGCCGATGTATCGGCGCTGTTTTCGGATGGAGGGGAGCTGAACGCGCTCTTCCTCACATCCTCGGCCTCGGTGCATATCGCACTGCCCTCCATCGTCAATATCGTCAGAAGCAAAAAGATACCCTCCGGAGGCATACTCGTGCCGGAGGACTCAGGCGTTATCGTGGCGTTTACCGCAGACCCCAAAGAACAGGGCCGGAGCGCCGCAGACAAGCTGATGGAAGTCCTTAAGGGAAAGCCGGCAGGCGATATTCCCCCGTCGGTCTGCAAGAACATAGAGCTTATCTTCAATATGAAGGAAGCGGTCGATATGGGCTTGAAGATACCAATGGACCTCGTGACGGGAGCAACGAAGATTGTTTATTAAAACATTTCTACTGCTTGCCGCCCTGCTTGCGGTGCCCGGCGCGGGCAAGGCGGAAGAGGGCCTCGTAATCGGTCTCATACCCGAGGAGAATATCTTCAGACAGGTAGAAAAGCACAGGCCGCTTGAGGCATATCTCTCGGAGAAGTTGGGCGTAAAGGTGAAGTTCACCGTCCTGAGCAAGTACGGCGACATCATAGACAGGTTCTCGGCGAGGGGGATGGACGGCGCCTTCTTCGGGATATTCACCGCGCTCTTGGCCATGGAAAAGTTGGATGTAGAGCCCGTTGCGAGACTCGTAAGCCCAAGCGGAAGCGGAACGGCCACGGGCTATATCATCGTGAGGAAGGATTCGGGCATATCCACCGTAAGGCAGATACGGGGTAAAAAGGCGGTCTTCGTGGACAGGGCAACCGCAACCGGGTATATTTTCCCCCTGGCCTTTCTCAGGGAGCAGGGCATAAAAAACATAGAGGGCTGGTTCAGCGAAGTCTTCTTCGCCGGGAGCCACGACTCCGCAGTCTATGCGGTCCTCGACGGCAGGGCCGATATAGGGGCCGTCAAAGGCAAAATCCTCGACAAGCTCACTGCAAAGCATCCGGTAATAAAGGAGGAGATACTTATAATAGCGCAGTCCGCGGCTTTGCCGGATACGACGCTCTGCATCAAACGGGACATGGACCCGGCGCTCAAGGAGAGGCTTAAAAAGACGCTCCTTGAGATGCACGAAGACCCCAAAGGCAAAGAGGCCCTCAAGCTCCTCGAGGCCCAGAAGTTCGCGCCCGCAAGGAGGGAGGACTTTAAACCCGTAAGAGACCTCGTAAGGAAGGCCGGGATAAACTTAGCCGGTTACAGGTACAGATGAGAAACAGGATAATATATTCCCTGCTCATACTCTTTGCCCTGTTCCTTGCGGGCGCAGGCACCACGGTGCTCTACATCAATAAAACGACATCCGACCTCCAGACGGTGATAAACCTCCACAGAGTGGAGATAATAAGGCAGGACCTCGTCATCAACGCCCAGACCGTCCAGAACAACCTCCATACGATGGGGACGGCCTTCGGCGCGGAGCTCGATGTCATAGTGGACAATGTCCTTGCGCTGGACGCCTCGGCAAGGAACTGTCGTGGTTGTCACCACTCAAAGGAGATGGACGAAAGGCTCCGCTCCCTCGTGGAGAAGGTCGAGCAGTTCAAGGACGCATTCAGCGCATTCATAACCACATCGGCCAACAAGGAGCGTCTCGAGAGGCTCAGAATGGTCACCGGAGGCATCGGAAGCAGTCTGCTTTCGGATGTCCAGGAGATGGCCTTCATAGCCGGCCAGAAGCTCAACGAAAAGACATTCGATGCCGTAAAAGGGATAAACCAATCCAGAATCATCCTCATCCTCACGCTCATCCTCTCGTTCTTCATAGCCGTGGCAATCTCCATAACCATGACGAGGCAGATTACGGAGCCCATCTACGAGCTTGTAAACGCAACGAGGAAGATAAAATCCGGCGAATTGGGCTTCACTACCGCTTATAAGGGAAAAGGGGAGTTCGGGGAGCTTATCGCGTCCTTTAACGACATGAGCGCCACTCTCAGGGAAAGCAACGAGCTTATAATGCGCCATCTCCATAACCTCTCGAACCTCTACGGCGTAACGCTCACATTCCACTCGGCAACGAGCGAGGCCGACATCTTCAGGGAGCTTTCCTTCGGGGTTTCCGAATTCTTGGGCGCGGAGCAGTGCGGCATCCTGCTCCTTGAAGGCGACTACTTCGTCCATGCCTCACCGGCCGTGGGCCTGAGCCCGGAGGCGGTATCCTCCCTGAGGATTCCAAAAGAGATTCTCCTTGGCCATTACGGCCCGACAAAGAGAAGGGCCTTCGTCGCCAACGACAACCCGGAAGCCCTTCCCCCCGAGGAGAAGGGCCTCGGCGTGCGGAACCTCATGTACTCGTGGGTCAGGCACAAGGGCGAGCTCGCGGGCGCCATAAGGGTCGCAAACAAGAAATCCGGCGGGTTCACCGAGGAAGATATCAGACTGCTTGCAATACTTGCAAACAATGTCTCGGTCGCAATGGAAAATGCAAGGCTCTACGAAAACTTAAGGAATCAGATGCAGGAGCTAAAGAAAACCCAGGAGGAGCTCGTGCAGGCCGCAAAGCTGGCCGCCGTCGGGGAGTTGGCATCCAATGTCGCCCACGAGATAAACAACCCCCTTACGAGCATCTTAGGGTACGCCGAGCTCCTGAAAGAAGAATCAGACATGGGCAACATAACAAAGGATATCGAGATAATCGAGAAGGAGTCCCTCAGGGCGAGGGAGATAGTCCACCAACTCTTAGAGTTCTCAAGGAAGAGGCCGCTTGCCATCGAGGATGTAGACATAAACGACATCCTGAGGAATGTGATAGACCTCGTATCCATACAGCTTAAGGATACGAGGATAAAGGTCTTCACGGATTTCGCCGAGATGCCTCCCGTCAGGGCCGACGCCAACCAGCTCAAACAGGTATTCCTGAACATCATAAACAACGCCGCATACGCCATGCAGGAAGAAGGCGCCCTCGGGATAACCACCCGTTCGTCCGAGGGCAATGCCTACATAGACATATC
The DNA here is from genome assembly GCA_964588515.1 of uncultured Nitrospirota bacterium. Taxonomy (GTDB): domain Bacteria; phylum Nitrospirota; class Thermodesulfovibrionia; order Thermodesulfovibrionales; family JdFR-86; genus CAZPPU01. The sequence goes on along the minus strand of CAZPPU010000085.1, from coordinate 1,728 downwards.
CGATACGGGCAAGGGCATACCCAAGGAAGTCATGTCGAGG
>CAZPPU010000085.1:1019-1678 GCA_964588515.1 uncultured Nitrospirota bacterium | reverse complement strand
CTCTTTGAGCCCTTTTTTACGACCAAGAAGGAAAAGGGCACCGGGCTTGGGCTTTCCATCAGCTACAAGATAGTGCAGGGACATAACGGCAAGATAGAAGTGGAAAGCGAGGAAGGCAAGGGCAGTCGCTTCACCGTCGTCCTGCCCTTCGGCTTGCCCAAAGAGACTAAAAAGGCAGGGTCAGGGACATGACCTTCCTCCAGCCCTTCCTGTGGATGGGGCATGGGCCGTGGAGCCTGATGGCCCCGACATGGTCTTCCGTGCAGTAGCCCTTGTGCTTGAGGAACCCGTAGTCCGGATAAAGGCCGTGGAAGTAGCCCATAAGTCTGTCCCTTGTGAATTTTGCGACTATGGATGCGGCGGCTATGGAGGCGCTCTTGGATTCGCCCTTTATCATAGAGACCTGTTTTATTCCGGCCCCGGGCAGTTCGACCGCATCAATGAGGAGGAGGTCCGGGGGGCTTGAAAGCCCTTTTATTGCGGCCTCCATCGCAAGCCTCGTCGCCCTTAGTATCCCCATGCGTTCTATGGCAGTTACATCGGCCACCCCGATGCCTATGTCCGGGGCGCGGGCAAGGAGAGCAAAAAAAATCTCCCTTATCTTTCTCTCCGGAAGGAGTTTTGAGTCCTTAAGCCCCTCGAACCTTTCGCCGGGGGGG
>CAZPPU010000085.1:0-1009 GCA_964588515.1 uncultured Nitrospirota bacterium | reverse complement strand
GGAGCACCACCGCGCCGGCAACGACCGGGCCGGCCACCGGCCCCCTGCCGGCCTCGTCTATTCCGGCTATCCTCCCGAAGCCCTCTTTTCTCAGGGCCTCGTCATAGAGGTAGGGGTTCAAGCCGCCCTTTACTCTTCGATTCCCTTAACCCTTTCCTTCTCTTTTATCCTTGCGGCCTTACCCTTTTTTGCCCTGAGGTAGTAGAGCTTCGCCTTCCTTACGGAGCCCTTTCTTATTATCTCTATCCTTTCTATTGCGGGCGAATAAAGCGGGAAGACCCTCTCGACGCCGACGCCGAATGAGACCTTCCTTACCATAAAGGTAGCCCTTGTGCCGTCCCCTTTCCTTCCTATGACCGCACCCTCGAAGGGCTGGAGCCTTTCTTTATCCCCTTCCACGACCTTTGTAAAGACCTTTACGGTGTCGCCGACATTGAAAGAGGGCATATCTTTCTTGAAGCCTTCCTCAATCGTCCTTATGAGTTCCATGTTCCTCCTCCTTTATCTCGGAAATCATCTTTTTATCGTCCTCCGTCAGTGCGGCCTCCTCAAGGAGGTCCGGCCTCCGCCTGAGCGTCCTTCTCAGGGCCTCTTTTCGCCTCCAGAGGGCAATCTCCCCGTGGTCCCCGGACATGAGGACCTCAGGCACCCTTATACCCCTCCATTCGGCGGGCCGCGTGTAGTGGGGGTAATCGAGCCTGCCCCGAAGGAAGGATTCTTCCTTCAAGGACTCCTCGTCCCCGACCACGCCCGGAACGAGCCTCGTAACAGTGTCTATTATAACCAGAGCGGGCAGTTCTCCGCCAGTGAGGACATAATCCCCGATGGAGAACTCCACATCCACGAGGCTTTCCCTCACCCTCTCGTCCACGCCTTCGTATCTTCCGCACACAAGAAGAAGCCTGCGGCTTTCCCTCGAAAGCGAGACCGCCTCATCCTGCGTAAACCGTCTCCCTGCCGGGCTGAGGAGTATCGTCATGGTTTCCCGCCCGTCGGATTTTATATGTTC
>CAZPPU010000084.1:3162-7505 GCA_964588515.1 uncultured Nitrospirota bacterium | reverse complement strand
CAGTGCTATCCTTAAAGGCAGTTTTATTAAAACATAAAATTTCTTTATTGTCAAATCATTGAAAAACATGAAGATTCTCGGTTAAAATAAAAATCTACCTCGAAGGAGACGGAGTTGGAAGAAGAAAGGCTTACAGCATTAAAGAGGATACTTGACGCCTATAAGGCCGAGAAGGGAAACACCATCCCGGTCCTTCAGGCGATAGAGGAGGAGTTCGGCTATCTGCCCGAAGAGGCCATAAACCGGATAGCCGAGGAGCTTGACATCCCGCAGAGCACATTCTTCGGGGCGGCCACATTCTACGCCCAGTTCCATCTGAAGCCCCGCGGAAAAAACATAGTCACGGCCTGTGACGGCACGGCCTGCCATGTGAAGGGCTCCGAAAGGCTCATCTCGGGCATCAGGCGGGAACTCAAGTTGGGCGAGGGCGAAGAGACCACGCCGGACTTATCCTTTACCGTAGAGAAGGTCAACTGTGTCGGCGCATGCAGTATCGCGCCCGTGGTCGTCATAAACAGGAAGGTCTACGGGAAATCCACCACGGACAGGATAATCAAGGAGATAAAGACCTTTCATAAAACGGAGGGGCCCGTGGCCCCCGACAAGAAACAGGATGCCGAAGAAGAATAAAGACATAACCGTGATGGTCTGCATGGGCACGGGCGGCATGGCCGCAGGCGGAGGAGAGGTGCTCGACGCCTTCCGCTCGGCCCTCGGAAAAGCGGACATATTGGCCGCATTCAAGTCCCGGTGCTCGGCCCACAAGGTGGGTTGCCGGGGCCTATGCGCAAAGGATGTCCTCGTAGACACAGTTATGGCCGGGCCGACGTCCACATACCAGTTCGTAACCCCGGAGATGGCGGCTAAAATCGTAGAGGAGCACATAATAGGCGGCGCGCCGGTCAAGGAATGGCTTGTGGGCGAGGACTACCTGAACTTCCACGGAAAGCAGGTGAAGGTCGTCCTTTCGGACTGTGGCAACATAGACCCGGAGGAGATAGAGGCATACATGGGCGTCGGGGGCTATGAGGCCCTAAGCAAAGTCATTAAAACCATGTCCCCGGAAGAAACCATAGAAACAATCAAGAAATCCGGCCTCAGGGGAAGGGGCGGGGCGGGATTCCCCACCGGGCTTAAATGGGAGATATGCAGGAAGGCAAATGCCTCGACTAAATATATCATCTGCAATGCCGACGAGGGCGACCCCGGGGCCTTCATGGACAGGTCGGTAATCGAGGGCAACCCCCATGCCGTCTTAGAAGGGATGGTCATCGGCGCATACGCCATCGGCCTCAACCACGGATATGTCTATATAAGGGCCGAATACCCGCTTGCCGTGGAAAGGCTCAAGATAGCCCTCAGGCAGGCAAGGGAGCGTAACTTCCTCGGAGAAAACATCTTAGGCACGGAGTTTGACTTCGATATAAAGATAAAGTTGGGCGCAGGCGCATTCGTCTGCGGCGAAGAGACCGCTTTAATCGCTTCGATAGAGGGCCAAAGGGGGATGCCCCGCGCCAAGCCCCCCTTCCCTGTTTATCAGGGTCTCTGGGGAAAGCCCACGGTCATAAACAATGTGGAGACCTTCGCAAATGTCCCTTATATCATAAGGAAGGGTGCGGAATGGTTTTCCTCCTACGGGACGGAAAAGTCCAAAGGCACGAAGGTCTTTGCCCTCACCGGGAAGGTGAAAAACACGGGCCTCATAGAGGTCCCCATGGGCATACCCCTCAGGGAGATAGTTTACGACATAGGCGGCGGGATCGAGAAGGACAAAGCCCTCAAGGCGGTCCAGACCGGAGGGCCTTCGGGCGGCTGTATACCCGCCGATATGATGGACATCAGGGTGGACTACGAGTCCCTTATAGCCGCAGGCACCTATGTGGGCTCCGGCGGCATGATAGTGCTCGATGAGGACGACTGCATGGTGGATGTAGCGAGATATTTCCTCAGGTTCACCCAGTCGGAGTCCTGCGGAAAGTGCGTGCCCTGCCGGATAGGCACAAAGAGGCTCCTTGAAATCCTCGATAAAATCGCAAAGGGGCAGGGGACGCATAAAGACATGGAACTCTTAGAAACGCTTGGCCGGGATGTGAAGGCCGCCTCGTTATGCGGCCTCGGGCAGGGCGCGCCCAACCCGATACTGAGCACTCTGAAATATTTCAGGCACGAGTACGAAGCGCACATCGAAGGCAGGTGCCCGGCCAAGGTGTGCAAGGAGCTTCTCACATACTATATACTTGAGGAGTTCTGCAAGGGCTGTGGGGCCTGCCTGAGGGCATGTCCGGCAGGGGCCATAACGGGCGAAAAGAAAAAGCCCCACAGGATTTCTCCGGATGCGTGCATAAAGTGCGGGGCCTGCTTCGATGTCTGCAAGTTCAAGGCGGTAGGCAAGAAATGATTAAACTTACGATAAACGGAAAAACCGTCACGGCCGCCGGGGGCGCAACCGTGCTCGATGTTGCGCGGGCGCACGACATACCCATACCCACGCTCTGCCACCACCCCCTGCTCACCCCCTTCGGCGGATGCAGGCTCTGTATCGTGGAGATAAAAGGCATACCGAGGCCCGTAACCGCATGCACCACGCCCGTTACGGAGGGGATGGAGGTTGCGACCTCAAGCCCCAAACTCGAGGGCCTGCGAAAGACGCTCCTTGAGCTCATACTCTCGGACCATCCAAACGACTGCATGCTCTGCGAAAAGGCCGGCGAATGCACCCTACAGGAGCTTGCCTATTTCTACGGAATAAAGGAAAACAGGTTTAAGGGCGAAAGGCGCATATACGAAAAACGGGACGGAAACCCTTTCATAGAAAGGGATATGGAAAAGTGCATCCTCTGCGGACGGTGCGTAAAGGTCTGCGACGAGGTGCAGGGCGTAAGGGCCATAGACTTCACATACCGGGGGTTCCCGTCCAAGGTATGCCCGCCCTACGAGCGCGCCTTAGACTGCGAATTCTGCGGCCAGTGCGTCGCCGTCTGCCCGACGGGCGCGCTCACCGGCAAGCAGTGGTCCCAAAGGGGAAGGCAGAAGGACATACGGGAAGTGGATACGGTCTGCTCATATTGCGGCACGGGCTGTAACATCACCCTCCATGTAAAAAGAAACGAGGTCGTAAGGGTAACCTCGAAAGAAGACACATGGAACGAGGGATGGCTCTGTGTCAAGGGCAGGTTCGGGTATGAGTTCATAGGAAGCGCAGACAGGCTCAAGAGGCCGCTCATAAAAAAGGAGGACGCAGGAGGCCGTGCCTCCTTCCGTGAGGCCTCATGGGATGAGGCCCTCGAGTACACGGCTAAGAGGCTCAAGGAGATTAAGGAAAAATACGGCCCGGACGCGATAGCCGGGCTTTCCTCGGCAAGGTGCACGACCGAGGAAAACTATCTATTCCAGAAATTCATGCGCGCGGCGGTCGGCACCAACAATGTAGACCACTGCGCCCGTCTCTGACACGCGCCCACCGTGGCCAGTCTGGCCACCATCTTCGGCTCCGGGGCAATGACCAACTCCATCAGGGAAATCGAAGGGATGGAGGTCGTCTTCATCATAGGCAGTAATATGAAAGAGACCCATCCCGTTATCGGAAACCGGGTGCTCAAGGCCCTGAGGGCCGGGACTAAACTCATAGTCGCAGACCCAAGGAGAGTCCCCCTCGTGAGGTTTGCCGAGGTATTCCTCAGGCTGAGGCACGGGACGGATGTCGCCCTCGTAAACGGCATGGCCCATGTCATCCTTAAGGAGGGCCTTCATAATATGGACTTCATCGGGGAAAGGACGGAGGGCTTCGATGAATGGGCGAAGTCCCTTGAGAAGTTCACGTCCGGATATGTCTCGGAAATAACCGGCGTCCCCAAAGACGATATAATAAAAGCCGCGCGGCTTTACGGCGGCTCAAGGAAGGCGGGCATCTTCTATACGATGGGCGTCACACAGCATGTCCACGGCACGGACAATGTCAATGCCATAGCTAACCTTGCCCTGCTTACGGGCAATATAGGCAGGGAGCATACGGGCATAAACCCCCTCAGGGGACAGAATAATGTTCAGGGGGCGTGCGATGCCGGGTGCCTCCCCAATGTCTACCCCGGCTACCAGAGGGTGGACATCCCGATGGTCAAGAGGAAATTCGAGGAGGCGTGGGGCGCGCCGCTTTCGGACAAAGAGGGGCTTAAGTCCACGGAGATGATAGGGGAGGCCCATGCAGGCAGGCTCAAGGCCCTCTATGTGATGGGAGAAAACCCGCTCCTTTCCGAACCCAATCTGAGCCATGCAAAAAAGGCGCTCGAAGGCCTCGAGTTCCTCGCCAAGCAGGTCGGTCAGCCGCCTGCCCAACTCGTCGCGCG
>CAZPPU010000084.1:1585-3152 GCA_964588515.1 uncultured Nitrospirota bacterium | reverse complement strand
TACGGAGACCGCGGCCCTTGCCGATGTCGTCCTGCCGGCCACATGCTTTGCCGAAAAGACGGGGACATTCATAAATACCGAGCGGAAAGTCCAGCTCGTAAGGAAGGCGGTGGAGCCGCCCGGAGAGGCACGGGAAGACCTCGGGATAATCTCCGCGCTTTCCGAAAAGACGGGCTATCAGATGAGGTATGACTCCGCAGAGGAGGTCTTCGAGGAGATAGGCACCCTCTGGCCCGCGCTTGCCGGCATAACCTACGGAAGGCTGAGGAGGCGCGGCGTCCACTGGCCCTGCCCCACCAAAGACCATCCGGGGACGGAATACCTTTATAAGGCCGGGTTCCCCAGAGGCAAGGTCCCCTTTACATGCGTGGAGCATGCGCCGCCTGCCGAGCCCGCAGACGGGCAATACCCGTTTGTCCTTTCCACGGGCCGGAACCTCTTCCAGTACCATAGCGGCTCCATGACCCGCAGGGTCGCCCCCATCGAGACGCACAGGGGAGAGCCCTATGTAGAGATGAATGCCTCGGACGCCGCAAGGCTCGGCATCGAAGACAAAGATACCGTAAAGGTAATCTCCCGGCGGGGAGAGATAAGGATAAAGGCCGTGATAACGAGGAGGGTGCAGGAAGGCACGCTCTTCATCCCGATGCATTATAGAGAAGCCGCGGCCAACATACTTACAAACGACGCCCTCGACCCGTATGCGAAGACCCCGGAGTTCAAGGTCTGCGCGGTCAAGGTCGCGAAGGGTTAGCAAAAGGAGGATTTATGATTACGAAAAGCGACTTAAGAAAACAGGTGCTCATCGAGGACATCGCCGAGCCCGGACTCGAAAAGCTTACCGGAATCCTCAAGGAGCTTTCCCTTAAAAAAGGGGATTCCCTTTTTAAGGAAGGCGAAGAGACAAAAGGCATCTACATGGTCCGCTCCGGGAAAATAGAGATTACGAAGCTCACCCCGGACGGATGGAAGCAGACCCTTGCCGTCCTTACGCCCGGCAGTTTCTTCGGGGAGCTTTCGATCCTCGAAAAACGCAAGCACGAGGCCAATGCGACCGCCATGGAAAACACCGAGCTTCTGAAACTCACGAAGGAAGAGTTCGAGAAGATGGAAAAGGAGGAGGTCGCCCTCGCATCGCAGATAATAAAGAAGGTTGCGCTCATAATGAGCAAGAACCTCAGGCGCATGAACGAGAAGTTCATGAATGCGCTGATTAATTATTAAATTAAATAAAACCAAAATAAAGGAGGAATCTACTTATGGCGCTTGACCCCACGAAGCACGCAGACTGGCAGGTCGCAGAGGAAGCGGAAACCCGGATGAAGACGGTCTACCAATTGGCCGAGGAGCTCGGCCTCGAAAAAGCGGAGCTTCTCCCGCACGGCCATCATGTGGCCAAGGTGGACTTTAAGAGCGTCCTTCGCAGGCTCAAGGACAAGCCGGACTGCAAGTACATAGATGTCACGGCCATCACCCCCACCCCTCTTGGGGAGGGCAAGTCCACAACGACGACGGGCCTTACGCAGGGTTTGGGGAAGAGGGGGAAAGCCGTCATAGCCGCAATTAG
>CAZPPU010000084.1:0-1575 GCA_964588515.1 uncultured Nitrospirota bacterium | reverse complement strand
GGGCTCGGCCGCAGGGGGCGGGCTCTCCCAGTGCATCCCGCTTACGCCCTTTTCCTTGGGGCTTACCGGCGACATAAACGCAATAATGAACGCCCATAACCTCGCGCTTGTGGCCCTCACATCTCGGATGCAACATGAGTTCAACTACTCGGACGAACAGCTCGCAAAGAGGAAACTGAAGAGGCTCGACATAAACCCCCGAAATGTCGAGATGAAATGGATAATGGACTTCTGCGCGCAGGCCCTGAGGAAGATGATAATCGGCATCGGGGAGAAGGCCGACGGCTTCATGATGGAATCCGGCTTTGCCATCGCGGTCTCCTCCGAGGTCATGGCCATACTTGCGGTCGCAACGGACCTCAAGGACATGCGGCAGAGGATGGGCAGGATAGTCGTTGCCTACGACAAAAAAGGCAACCCGGTAACGACCGAGGACTTGGAGGTGGCGGGCGCAATGACCGCATGGATGGTCGAGGCCCTGAACCCCAACCTCATGCAGACCATCGAGGGCCAGCCCGTGTTCGTACATGCAGGCCCGTTTGCCAACATAGCCATCGGGCAGTCCTCCATAATCGCGGACAGGGTCGGCCTCAAGTTGGGCGAATATCATGTAACCGAGTCCGGCTTCGGCGCGGACATCGGGTTTGAGAAGTTCTGGAACCTCAAATGCAGGTTCTCCGGTCTAAAGCCCAATGCCGCAGTCATAGTGGCCACTATCAGGGCGCTTAAGTGTCATGGCGGAGCGCCCATTCCGGTGCCCGGAAGGCCGATGCCCGAAGAATATAAATCGGAAAATGTAGGATGGGTCGAAAAGGGCGTGGCAAACCTCATCCAGCATATAAATACCGTTAAGAAGGCCGGAATAAACCCGGTCGTCTGCATAAACGCCTTCCACACGGATACGGATGCCGAGATAAAGGCCGTGCGCAGGCTTGCAGAGGCCGCAGGCGCGCGCGTTGCGCTTTCCAAGCACTGGCAGTTCGGCGGAGAGGGCGCGCTTGAGCTTGCCGACGCCGTGATAGACGCATGTAACGAGAAAAACGATTTCAAGTTCCTCTACGAGCTCGATGTCCCGTTAAGGCAGAGGATAGAAAGGATGGCAAAAGAGGTCTACGGCGCAGACGGCGCGGAATACTCGCCCGATGCCCTCGAAAAGGCAAAGAAGATGGAGGCGGACCCGGAGCTTTCAAAGCTCGGCACCTGCATGGTCAAGACACACCTTTCCCTCACAGATAACCCCAACATAAAGGGCGTGCCTAAGGGCTGGAAGCTCTTCGTCCGGGACATCCTCACATACAAGGGCGCGGGGTTTGTGGTGCCCGTGGCAGGGGCGATAAAACTCATGCCCGGCACAAGCTCGGACCCCGCATACAGAAGGGTGGATGTGGATACGGAGACCGGAAGGGTTAAGGGGCTATTCTAAGGGACTATTTCCGGTAATCCCCCTACCGGTAATCCCCCCTACCCCCCTTTAGGAAAGGGGGGCAAGGGGGGATTCAAATACAGCCTGTTTCTAAAAAACCGACATTGTCCCTTCCTTTCGTTGAAGTAGGAAGGACTCCAGTTGCATTATCT
>CAZPPU010000083.1:2120-7630 GCA_964588515.1 uncultured Nitrospirota bacterium | reverse complement strand
CCATGTCCACATCGTAGGCGTCCCTTTCTCCGATAAGCCTTCCCGTGGGATGGGCTATCACGGTAACATAGGGGTTTTTCATTGCCGAGACGAGCCTCTTTGTCAGCTTTTCCTTAGTCTGCCTGAAGCCCGAATGGACCGAGGCCACGACTATATCGAGCCTTTTTAGAATCTCGTCCGGGAAATCAAGTGTGTAGTCGCTCCTTATGTCCACTTCCGCGCCCTTAAGGAGCCTGAAGCCCCTGAGCTTTTTATTCAGGGCATCGAGCTCCTTCATCTGCCCTGCTATCTTCTCTTCGCTCATGCCCCTCGCTATGCCAAGCCCCTTTGAGTGGTCCGTTATCGCAATGTATTCGTAGCCCCGTTTCCTTCCTGCATCTATAAGGGCGTCGAAGCCGTAACTGCCGTCGCTCCATTTGCTGTGGACATGGAGGTCGCCCCTTATGTCCTTTAGCCCAACGAGCCGGGGAAGCCTCCCTTCCAATGCGGCCTCTATTTCACCCGTGTCTTCCCTGAGTTCGGGCGGTATGAACGGAAGCCCCAAGATTCTGTAAATGTCCTCTTCTTTTTCTCCGCCTAATTTTTTTTCGTCCTTTTCCCTGAAGAGCCCGTACTCGTTGAGCTTAAGACCCTGCCTTACGGCCATCTCCCTCAGCTTTATGTTATGGGCCTTACTGCCGGTAAAATACGAAAGGCCCGCACCGAAAGCCCCCTTCTCCACCACCCTGATGTCCACCTGTATGCCTTCTTCGAGCACGACCATGGACTTAGTGGGGCCTTTGGCGAGGACATCCCTTACATTGGGCAGATGGACGAAGGCGTTCATCACATTTGCCGGAGCGTCCGATGTCGCAAGGATATCTATATCCTTTACAGTATCCTTCCACCGTCTCAGGCTCCCTGCGGCCACGAGGTCCTCCACAGGGGCGTTGTCCCTCAGGCGCTTGAGGAGGTCTTCGGCAAGGGGCAGTACCCTTCCCAACGGAAACCGCTCCCTGCCCCTTTTGACCATCTCTATGCCCTTTAGGATATTCTCTTCGGTCTTTTGCTTTATTCCGGGAAGGCCCGCAAGCTTATGCCCTCTTGCGAGGGCCTCAAGCTCTTCTATGCTCTTGACCTTTAATTTCTCATGTAGAAGGGCGGCGGTCTTCGGCCCGAGACCGGGCACCGTAAGCAGGGCGGTAAGGCCCCCGGGCACCTGCCTTTTGAGTTCCTCATAGACCCCGAGGGTTCCGGCCTTTATGATTTCGGTTATCTTCTCCGCAAGGTCTGCGCCTATTCCGGGTATCTCACGGAGTTTTTCCTTAGGCAGTTCGGCCACATCCGTAGGAAAGCCGTCTATGTTCTGAGCGGCCCTTCTATAGGCCCGTATCCTGAAGGGGTTATCCCCTTTTATCTCAAGGAGGTCGGCTATGCCGCTAAATATCTTCGCTATCTCCTGATTTTTCATCCTTCTTGAGCTTTCCCGTCAGGGCGCTTATGTCGAGGTCCGGTCTCGGCCTGCATACAGGGCAATATGGCTCCCCCAGGTCCAGGAGGCAGACATGCCCTCATTCGGGACAACAGATGCACTCTTCAGCCGGATACCCGCAAACGGGACATTCTTTTTCCATAGAGAGATTATATACCCTTTCCTCTTGTAATATAAGAGGAATTTCAATATACTATGTGATGCTTGGGGTTGTGCTTGCAGGAGGCGAAAACACGAGGCTCCCTCTGCTTAAGGGCTTTATGGAGATAGGCGGAAGGCCGGTTATAGAGGCCGAGGTCGAGCTCTTGAGGGGCATATTCCGGGAGGTCGTCATAAGCGCAAACGAGCCCGAGCTTTACTTTTATTTAGGGGCGCCCGTCATAGGGGACATCATAAAAAATACAGGGCCGGCAGGAGGCATACTTTCAGCCCTTATAGGCACGCAAGCGGAGGAGGTCTTCGTTACGGCATGCGATATGCCGTTTGTAAGGCCGGAACTTATAAGGCTCATAGTTTCAAGAAAAGGCGGGGATGCGACCGTGCCGGTCTTTAACGGAAGGCCGGAGCCCCTGCTTGCGGTCTATTCAAGGGGGATAATAAAGACCCTCGAAGGGGAGCTACGAGCCCCCACGATATTGGGGGCTCGGCCCCCTGCTCTGAGAGACATTCTCAAGGAGGCCGATACTGTTTACATAACCGAGGAGGAGGTAAGGGAGGTCGACCCCGAAGGGGTTTCCTTCACGAACATAAACACGGGCAAAGATTTCAAAAATGCACTAAGAAAGGAGGTTCTGAGATGATATTCCCGATTTTCGGGCCGGTTGGGACCACTGAGTTGATAATCATCCTCGTCATAGTCCTTCTGCTCTTCGGGGCATCGAGGCTCCCCGAGATAGGCAAGGGTCTCGGCTCTGCCATAAAGGGGTTCAAGAAGGGGCTCTCAGGCGAGGAGATAGATGTAACGCCTAAGAAGGTAGAAAAGAAAGAGGAAAAAGAATCGGAAAAAGGTGGATAGGGGCCCTTCCGCAGAGATAGACCTCTCCGCCCTTGCGTTTAACCTCAAAGAGGTTAAACGCATGACCCGCGTACCTGTCATAGCCGTGGTCAAGGCGGACGCCTACGGCCACGGCGCGGTCGAGGCATCGAGGGTTTTTGAAAAAGAGGGTGTTTTTGCCCTTGCCGTGGCTTTTTCGGGCGAGGCCGTCGCCCTAAGAGAGGCGGGCATCCGCTCGCCAATATTAACGCTCTTTGAGCGGGAGGACATAAAGGGCTTCTTTACCCATAAACTGACCCCCGTCGTCCACGACCTTAAAACCGCAAGGGCCGTCTCAAAAGAGGCATCCAAAAGAAGGGTCAGGCTCGATGTGCACCTCAAGGCCGATACAGGCATGGGCAGGATGGGCTTTGAAGACCCTAAGGCGCTTTACAGGGCCGCAGTTCTTCCCGGTCTCCGGGTTACCGGGCTTTTAAGTCACTTCTCCGAATCCGATAGCTCGGATTCGGACTATGTGAGGTTTCAGTTCCAAGGGCTGAAGGCAATCAGAGACGGACTGAGAAAGATGGGTCTAAGACCCCTCTGCCACATGGCAAACAGCGCGGCCGTCTTAGGCAGGCCGGAATCGTATTTGGATGCCGTAAGGCCCGGACTTTTGCTTTACGGATGCCCGCCCTACCCCGGCCCGACACGGTTTAAACCCGCAATGAAGGTAACTACAAAAGTCCTTGCGCTAAGGAGGCTTAAGAAAGGCGCAGGGGTAAGCTACGGAAGGACATTCATAACTACAAGGCCCACCCTCGCCGCCGTGCTCCCGGTCGGATATGCGGACGGCTACATGAGGGCGCTTTCAAACCGCGCTTATGTTATCCTTAGAGGCAAACGGGCCCCGGTAATCGGCAGGGTCTGCATGGACCTCGTGGTTGTGGATGTGACGGACATAAAAGGTATAAAAGAGGGAGATAGGGCAATACTCTTAGGTTCTGAAAGGAAAGGGTCTTTGACCACATTGACCCCGTGGGAGCTTGCAAAGGAGGCATCTACAATCCCGTATGAGGCGCTTACATCCCTCGGCGGCAGGGCAAGGAGGGTCTTCGTAAACCGGTGAGAGGGTTTATAGAGCTGATAGGCGGGCTCGTGATGAGGTTTACGGAACAGGCCGGGGCAATAATGATGCTCCTCTGTTCCACACTCAGGCAGATGCTGATGCCCCCGTATGAGATTAAAGACACCTTCAAGCAGATGTATGAGATAGGCGTAAGGTCGGTGCCTGTAGTTCTCATAACCGCAATATTCACGGGCATGGTGCTTGCCCTTCAGACCTATACCGGGTTTAAGAGGTTCGGCGCAGAGGCGATGGTCGGCACGGTCGTCGCCCTTTCGATGACGAGGGAGATGGGGCCCGTCCTTACGGGGCTCATTGTTACCGGCAGGGCCGGCGCGGCAATGGCCGCGGAGTTGGGCACCATGCGGGTTACCGAGCAGATAGACGCCCTCGAAACCTTGGCCACGAACCCCATCAAGTATCTCATCGTGCCGAGGTTCGCCTCCGGCCTTATAATGATGCCCGCCCTCACGGTGGTTGCCGACTTTATAGGGATATTGGGCGGCTACATCATAACCGTGGGGCTATTCGGAGTAAGCTCCACGCTTTATTGGAAAAGGACATGGGATTTCCTTGAGACCGAAGACATCTATAACGGCCTCATCAAGGCGGGCTTCTTCGGCGGAAGCATCGCCCTCATAAGCTGTTACAAGGGCTTTACGACCACGGGCGGGGCCGAGGGCGTGGGCAAGGCCACAACCGGTGCAGTCGTGCTTTCCTTTATGACCGTACTTATATCAAACTACTTCCTTGCCTCGTGGCTTTACAAATGATAGAGATTACGGACCTCCATAAGGCATTCGGAGGCAAACAGGTACTGAGGGGCGCAAACCTCAGGATAGAGCGCGGCGAGAGCATGGTCGTAATCGGAGGAAGCGGAAGCGGAAAAAGCGTCCTTATAAAGCACATAATAGGGATTCTCAAGCCCGACAGGGGTGACATATTCATAAACGGGGAAAACATAACCCGCCTTAAGGAGGGCGAGCTTTACAGGGTGAGAAAGAAATTCGGAATGCTCTTTCAGGGCGCGGCCCTCTTTGACTCCCTCGCTGTGTGGGAAAATGTCGGGTTTGTCTTCCTCAGGGATAAGACCCGGAGCGAAAAAGAGATAAAGGAGATAGCCGCAGAAAAACTGAAACTCGTCGGGCTCGCAGGCGTCGAGGACCTCATGCCCGCGGAGCTTTCCGGCGGAATGAAAAAAAGGGTCGGCCTTGCAAGGGCCATCGCCCACGACCCCGAAATCCTCCTCTACGACGAGCCCACTACCGGACTGGACCCCATCATGGCCGATGCGATAAACGAGCTCATCGTGGAGATGAAAGAGAGGCTCAAGGTCACATCCATCGCAATCACCCACGACATGACGAGCGCCTATAAAATAGCCGACCGGATTGCAATGCTCTACGAGGGCAGGATAGTGGGGACCGGCACGCCCGAAGAAATAAAACATACGGAAAACCCCATCGTCCGACAGTTCATAACCGGAAGCTCGGTAGGCCCGATAAAGATAGAGGGGGTCTCCGCGCGATGAGGGGCATGAAGGTGGAGTTCGTAGTCGGGGTATTCGTGATAATCGTCCTTGCCGTATTGTCCTTCATGACATTCAAGGTTTCGGACATCCCATGGCTTAAAAAGAAAGGGGGCTATGTCGTCAATATCTATTTCAAAAACATAGCCGGCCTCGACGAAAAAACCAAGGTGAGGGTCGCCGGGGTGGATGCGGGCATCATAGAGAAAATCGAGTTGAGCGACGAAAGGGCAAGGCTCGGAGTAAGGATACGCCCCGGAGTGAAGCTATATTCCGATGCACACGCCTCGATAAGGGCCGCCGGCCTTTTGGGCGACAAATACCTGCATATAAGCCCGGGCAAGACCGGGCCCCTGCTTAAAGACGGCGACACTATTCAGAATGTCAGGGAGCTCGTGGACATAGACGACCT
>CAZPPU010000083.1:0-2110 GCA_964588515.1 uncultured Nitrospirota bacterium | reverse complement strand
CAACATCTCGGCGACCTCGGCCCGGCTGAACAAACTCTTGACGGAATTTACGGACGAGGAAGTTAAGGACTCCCTCCGGGAAAGCGTCTTCAACCTCAGGGACATAACACGGGACCTTAAGAGCGCAATAAACGAAAACAACACCAAGTTTCAGTCCGTGCTCGGAAAGGTGGATTCGCTCGTTTTGAGGCTCGACGACCTCGTCCGGGTAAACAGCGCGCCCCTTTCAAATACGATATCGAACTTCAACGACTTTACGGCCGCCCTCAAGACCGACGGCCCGGAACTCCTAAAGAGCCTCAATAAGGCGTCCGGCGACCTTAAGGCCCTCATCGAAGAAAACAGGCCCGCAATGACTTCCATCATGAACAAGACCGATGCCGCAATGGGCTCCATCCAGAACCTCACGGCGAGGGTCGAAAGGGGAGAGGGCACCATAGGCAAAATATTCAAGGACGAAGAGCTTTATACATCCCTTACCAACGCCGTCTCAGGGGCCGGCAAGACCCTCTCGGCCATCGAGAGGTTCAGGACATTCATTCAATTTCAGGGCGACTACCTCATGGAGGAAAGCGAAGGCAAGGGGTATTTCTATGTGACCCTCCAGCCGAGAAAAGACAAGTATTACATCTTGGGCGTAGTGGCCGACCCGGCGGGGAGAATCGAGGTTACGGAGACCACCACAAACGGCACGACCCGCAGGGAGGAAACGCGCGATACCGATATAGAGTTCACGGCCCAGTTCGCAAAGAGGTTCGAGGACCTGACCCTGAGAATCGGAGTTACGGAAAGCACCTTCGGCGCGGGCGCGGATTATTTCCTCCTAAACGACAAGCTCAAGCTCTCGGTGGATGCATGGGACTTCGGCTCGGACGAATACAAGGCGGAAAGCCCCCATGTAAGGGTGGCCGCGGACTACTTCCTTTTCAAACACCTCTTCCTGTCCACGGGCTATGACAATATGTTCAACAAAAGGCGGAGCTTCTTCTTGGGCGGGGGCATCAGGTTCGAGGACGAGGACTTCAAGTACATCTTCGGCTCGGTCCCGAGAGTGCCGGGCATGTAACCTCGTATTACAACACCCCCAGAAACCCCTCCCTGTCGCCCTCTTGACATACGCTTTTTTTTTGTGCTAAGCTTTTACGCACAATTTATAGTGGAGGGATAGGTATGAACCTGAAAGGCCCTTCTCCTTTTGCCCTTTCTATTTTTGATTTCCCCTAATATTGTCTCTGCGGTTGCCCCCGAGTCTATAGGGTTTTATGAGGCAAAGTGCTATTATGGGGGCTGGTTCGGGCCGTCTCCAGGTTGTTGGTATCAAAGCGCAGACACCATCTTTTACACCCCGTGCTGGTCAGGTTCATGGGCGGGCAACCCTTGCGGAAGGGTGAGGTTTCTTTCATGGATATGGAGTTCAGGCATAGGCAATGGCACTTTAATAGTTACGCATAATGGTTTAGAATGGGTGAGAGCGCCTTTTGAGATAAAGGGCCTTACATTTAAGAAGGTCTCCGGGGATGGACAAACGAGCATCGTATCCTCGGTCGCACCCGAACCACTAAGGGTGCGGCTCGTTGACTGGAACGGAAACGGTTTCCCGGGCAAGAAAGTTGAATTCTATGCGGTTTCAGGGCCAAGAAGAAGCAGTGGGTTTGGTGTGATGACTTCTCCCACCGGAACACCTTCAAGCTATGTGGTGGTCCAGACGGACAGTGAGGGCTATGCGCAGGTCTATGCCGTGCTGGGGGACATGGAAGGAGACTATACCTTCGAGGCCGAATGCTGGTCTGCGGATGAAGGAATAAGCCAGTATTTCACCCTGAAAGCGGCGGGAGAGGCAAAGGTCGATGTAATAAGGATAACGGCCACCGGGGATGTGGAACTCCCCGGCATAAAAGACCCTGTATTTCTTGCCGGGTTTAATCCAGATGGCTCATTGCTCGTTACGAAGGACGACCCGGTTGCAGAGTTTCCAAATGATGCCTTCATCCTTAATATCGAGCTCGGCTCGTTCCCCCAGAAACCCGTATGGACGCCGACTGTGGATTGGTCATGGCAGTTATTACTGGGAGCATGAAATACTTCACACTGCGGCATAGCTCACATGCTC
>CAZPPU010000082.1:5450-7746 GCA_964588515.1 uncultured Nitrospirota bacterium | reverse complement strand
CCCGTTCCCATCCCGAACACGGAAGTTAAGCCCACCAGGGCCGATGATACTTGGATCGCGAGGTCCTGGGAAAGTAGGTCGCCGCCGGATTTATTTTATATCAAATCGCGGGGTGGAGCAGTCCGGTAGCTCGTCGGGCTCATAACCCGAAGGTCGCAGGTTCAAATCCTGCCCCCGCCACCTTTCGCTTAAAGCGCCACCTTAGTAATCACGCCGTGGAGCTTTCTGGCCGGGAACCTGTAGAACTGTATAAACGGCGGGGTTATCCTCTTTATCAGCGAAAACGCCTTCCAGAGGGGGTTTGTTGCGCTTATGTCCTCAAGCCCGTAGAAGACGACCCTCTCTTCTATGCCGGCCTCCCTCAGGATTTCCTCGATATCTATCACTTCCATATAGCCCATCTGAACCTCAAAGACCCTGAGGCCCGGGGCAAGGTCCTCCTTGAAAAAGCCGGTGACGCCGTATGGGTCGTCCCTCGTTATGATGCTCACGAAGATATTGTCCTCGTAGACTATCCCGTGGAAGAACATCGTCTGCGTGATGTAAAACGGCATTTGCCTTACATCCTTTATGAGAAAAAGCGCGGTGCCCTTCATCTTCTCGGCCGTCGCATATACCCGCCCGAATTTATGGAGGAACTCCTCAAGCGGCATGAAGGACATGACCCCGTAAAGCCTCTTCTGCCCCTCCCTGTAAAGGATTATCATGGCAAGCGGCGCCGAGGCGAGAATCAGCGACCAGTACCCGCCGTGGGGGAGCTTAAAGAAGTTGGCCCCTAAGTATGCGGCGTCTACGAGGGTGACGAGAACGCTTGCAAACGAAAGCAGGTAGCTCCTCTTTAGATAAAATATCACTGCCATGACCACGCCCGTGAGGGCCATCGTCCCCGTAACCGCAAGGCCGTAGGCCGCGGCAAGCCGGTGAGACTCCCTGAATTCAAGCATTATAAAGAGGACCGCAATAAGGAGAAACCAGTTTACCGAGCTTATGTATATCTGGGACCTCCGCTCCACCGATGTGTAGTCCACCCTGAGCATCGGCATGACCCTCGTTGTAATCCCCTGATAGACGATGGAAAACACCCCGCTTATCATCGCCTGAGAGGCTATGATTGTGGCCGCAATACTGAGGAGAAGAAACGGGATATAGAGGGCCTCCGCATAATGGAATACCATTTCAAAAAGAATGTTCTTCGTTTCCGGATGCCTCAGAAGGAATGCGCCCTGCCCGAGGTAATTGGCGATGAGCGCAAAAAAGACCATGCCCCACGCCTGCCTTATGGGCCTTCCGCCCAAGTGCCCCATGTCCGCATACATCGCCTCTGAGCCCGTTGCGCAGAGGATGATTTCCCCGAGGGCTATAAACCCCTTGAGCCCGTTTTCCCTGAAGAACTTAAGCCCGTAGTAGGGGTTGAGGGACTTCAGTACCTCAGGGGCCTCGGTTAGTGCGACAACGCCCGAAACCGCAAGGGCCAAAAACCAGACGGCCGTCACAGGGCCGAAGGCCCCTGCCACCTTCTCCGTGCCCTTCCTCTGAAAGGCAAAGAGCATAAAGGCAATCATTGCGGAGATAAAGACTATAGTGCCGGTCGAAAGACCTTCAAGCCCGGGTATGAGGACAGCGCCCTCCACAGCAGAGAGTATGCTTATTGCGGGCGTGATTACGCCGTCCCCTATCAGGAGGGAGACGCCTATTAAAGGGAGCACCGCCACAACGGCCATGCCCTTCCTTGTGCCTAAGACGGAAAACAGTATCTCCCTCAGCACAATCACCCCGCCCTCGCCCCTCCTTGAGAGGCTCATGGCAAGCCATGCATACTGAACCGTGACAAGCGTTATGAGCGTCCATACGATAAGCGAGAGCACCCCGATGATATTCTCCGGGGTCGGGGCAAGAAGGAGAAAAACGACCGTAACCGTATAAATCGGGGATGTCCCTATGTCGCCGAAGACCAACCCGAGGGCCTGAATTATCCCTTTTGTGGAACCCCCCTCTTTTTTGTTCATAGCCCTTTTTGCCACCCCTTTTGGCGGGCGGTCAGCTTCGCATATCGGTAGAATGTGCCCTCGAAATTGGAAAGCGCTATGACGAAGCCTGCCCAGCCGTCAAGGAAACCGAGCCTGAGGATGTAAATGCGAAAGAATGCGCCAAGTCCCCGGAGAAGGGCCTTCCACATCCCGCCGTGGACGCCCCTTTGAAGGAGACCCTTTGCCCCGAGCGTGGAATAACGCTCCATCTTGGCAACCACCTGCGAGAGGCTTAAAAAGGGCGCCTGATGGATGGCGTTTTTGAGATA
>CAZPPU010000082.1:0-5440 GCA_964588515.1 uncultured Nitrospirota bacterium | reverse complement strand
CCATGACTTCAAAGCCCTCGTGCACGAGGTCGTCTTTGTAACTAAGCCTGCCGCGCCTGAAAAGCTGGGGCTGGCGGTAGTTCGGATACCAGCCGCAGTGCCTTATCCACCGGCCCATGAAGATGTTCCGTCTCGGGATGTAGTAGGCGTCCGCGGCCCCGGGGTCGTTTACCACCGAGAGGATTTCGTCGCGCGCCTCAGAAGTGCAACGCTCGTCGGAGTCGAGGCTCAGGACCCACTCATGGCTTGTATGCCTTACGGCCTCTTCCCTGAGCTTTCCGAAGCCCTCAAAGGGCGCCTCCACTATTTTTTCCGTATAGCGCCGGGCTATCTCCACGGTGCTGTCCGTGCTGAAGGAATCGAGGACTACGACCTCATCGGCCCAAACAACGCTTTTGAGGGCGTCCTCTATTTTTTCCTCTTCGTTATAGGCGATTATATAGACCGATACCTTAGGCATTCTCAAAACCACGGAAAAAGGGAGCGCTCAGGCTCCCTTTCCCTTTCGGCAACCGTATGTTATTAAGTTTTAAAACCTTCTTCTCGGGGGGCCCTCCTTCTTCCTGCCGGGGCCGGCCCCTTCTGCTCTTGGGCGGGCCTCGTTCACAACGAGCGTTCTGTCCATGAAGTTCTTTCCGTTAAACATAGAGACGGCCTTGTCCGCATCGGCGTCCACTTCCATCTCCA
Source organism: uncultured Nitrospirota bacterium (assembly GCA_964588515.1). GTDB lineage: Bacteria > Nitrospirota > Thermodesulfovibrionia > Thermodesulfovibrionales > JdFR-86 > CAZPPU01. Next base: position 4,753 of record CAZPPU010000082.1, on the reverse strand, counting down.
CGAACCCAAAGCCGCGAAGCCTTCCGGCCTCGTCCGCAATGAGCTTCGTCGATACCACCGTCCCTGCCTGTGAGAACAACTCCTTCAGGTCCTCCTCGGTACACTTGAAGTTGATGTTCCCGATGTAAAGTCTCTTGCTCATACCACCTCCAAAAAATTACCGCGGCCAAGGCCGCTGGTCTGCGAGTAATATCCTACTGCTAAATAAAAAAAATATCAAGAGAAATCTTTCAAGCCCCCCCTCCCCCTTATCCGCACCCTCCCGGGCCAGCCCGTTTCGCCCTCCACAGCATATTCGATGCCCAAGAACTTCTCGACAACCCAGAGGTTGGTCCTCAGATGTCCGGTAAGCATCGAGGTCGTAATCTCCGTTGTGCCGTCTATGAGAGAAAGGTAAAGCACGAGCTGGTCCGCCATGTGGCGGTCGAGACACTGCCCGCTTTCGATGTAATCCCTCATCTCTTTTGCGGCCTCCTCGCCCACGGCCTCCGCCCTCTTTCCCCTCTCTCCGAGGGCGGAAAACCCGGAGAAGGCCCCCAATATGGCGGGGGGCACTGCCCCCTCGGATTCAAGACATGCAAAGATGAATGTCCCTGCGCCCGGGGCGCTCACCTCGACGACTTCCATCTCCGGGGCGGGAAGTGGGGCTGCGAGCCCCCGCGATTTTGGGGCTCGTAGCCCCTTAATGAATGCATCCCTCTGTCTTTGTGCAATGTTCAGGGGGAGGTTCCCTACGGCCGACAGACCTTTTATGGATATGACCCTTCCGCGCAGGGTGAAATCCGCCTGCTTTCGCGGGATAGACGGCCTTATATCGAATTTGACCTTTCCCCCGCCCTTGGGGTAAAAACCGTAGCTTTCTATCGAGGCCCGGACATCTGCGCCCAACTTCCCGAGCATCGGAAGGAACGCTTCGCTTATGTAATGGAAAGGCGGGCTCATCGGGACATGTGTCCCCCCCCGGAGGGTTACGAAGGATTGCCCTCCGGAAAATATCAGGGGCGGAAGGAGCGTTTGGATGAGAAGCCCTGTTGAGCCTGCGGTGCCTATGTCGAAGAAGTAGTCCCCGGGCTTGACCTTGCCGGGTTCAAAAACAAGCTCCGTGGAGCCGGCCGCATCTCCGGTGCACCGCCCGCCCGACAGAAGCATGCATGCCCTTACTGCCGTCAGGTGCTGGGGCATGAGCCCGGGCTTTTTCCTGCCCTTTCTTATATCGAAGATTCTGAATGGCCTCCTAAGGAGACAGGAAAGGCTCAGGGCAGTCCTCAGGATTTGCCCGCCGCCCTCGCCCCAGCTTCCGTCTATCTCAAGCATCGTGGTTATTATATTCCGAAACCGGATGCATTGACAAAGCAGGCCTGCGCCGTTAGAATAAGTAATCCCGTGAGAAGACTCTGGAGGAGATTTTTATGGCTTCCGTAAGCAAGGTGCCGGCCTCGTGCTGGAGGGCGACCGTGGAGAGCGCATTCCATGCCAACTCGGTAAGGGAAACCACGATGGCCGAGCTTTACAGGCTTGCGGCAAAACAGCCCGAGGTCGTGATGACGACCCATCCGGTGTGGAAGCCCGGGCAGTTCGGCCTTCCAAAGGACGCAAAAGTCCTCGTCTCGATAGACGGCGGGGTAATGGGAAGGAGGGAATTCTCAAGAGCCGAAAGGGACAAGTTCCTTTCAATCCTTCAGGAGGCCGTCTACCAAATGACTAAGAAGCCCTGTCTCCGGCTTGAGGGCGTCGTGGGGTTACATCCGGATTTCATGATGAAGGCCCATCTGCTTTCTCCGGAAACGGACGCAAAGAACATGCTCGACTGGGGAATAAACTTCACGCCGTTCATGCCCCCGTATATTGCGCCTTACGGGAAGTCCCGCCCACTCGATGAGCCGGACATACTCGTCATGGCCGACCCGGAGTGGAGTCATACGGACTTCCCGAGCGGCCTCGTCATAATAGACGAGATGCAAAACACTATTGCCATACTCGGCCTCAGATATTTCGGCGAAAGGAAAAAAGGCACACTTACGCTGGCATGGACGATAGGCGTAAGGCAGAACATGGTCGCCTGCCACGGCGGAATAAAAAAGATAGGCGGAAAGCCCCCGGTTGCGGTCTTCGGGCTTTCCGGCAGTGGAAAGTCCTCCATCACAAACAGCCTCGACCACGACGGCGCCTTGAAAAAGAGCGAGAAGGTTACGGTCATCCACGACGATGCGTTCCTCATAGACCTCCAGCACGACTTCTCCATTGCGCTTGAACCCACGCTCTTCGACAAGACCGATGCAGTGGCGTTTAACGACCCGATGATAAAATACTTCTACTCGGCCCAGAATCTCGCGGTCACGACAAAAAACGCCAAGGTCCTGCTCGTGGCCGAAGACATAAGGAACGAAAACGGCAGGTGCCTCAAGTCCAGGGACATGTTCACCCACGCAAACCACTGCGAAAGGCCGGGAATGGTCATATGGCTCCAGAAGGACACCTCCCTTCCGCCCATATGCAAGGTGGACGGAAACCCCGCGCTCGCCGTCGCCATGGGCGCATCCCTGAGCACGATGCGCGCAAAAGGAGTGGAAAATGTAGACCCCAAGGAGCTTGAAAAACTGGTCATAGAGCCGTTTGCAAACCCCTTCAGGGTCCATCCCCTGATTACGGACTGTGAGCAGTTCAAGAAGCTCTTCAAGATGAACTGCGACTGCTATATAATGAACACCCACGCCTTCGGGCTTCCCGAAAGTCTCATAGACATCCCAAAGAAGCTCTCGCTCCTTATAGTGACCGAACTCGTAAGGGGCAATATCGGGTGGAGGGAGTGGAAGATGTTCCGTGGGCTTCAGGTCCCCTCTAACGGAAACGAGCTCTTCGGCCCGGACTACGAAAAGAAGTACAAACCCACGAGGGAGACGCAATACCTGAGCTTCCTCAGAAACCGGATGCAGGACAGGATAACATTCCTCTCCAACAAGAGGGACCTCGAGGGCGATATGGACAACTCCTTCATAGACCCGCTCGTCACGGCAAGGACAGTGATAGACAGAATCTTAAACCCGGTCTGATGGACACCTCATCGGTCCTCAGACAGCTTGCCATATCCGCTCCCGCCATATTAGTGGCCATCACATTCCACGAGGTCGCCCACGGCTACATCGCATGGAGGCTCGGAGACTCTACGGCCAAGGCGATGGGAAGGCTCACCCTGAACCCCATAGCGCATATAGACCCGGTCGGGACGGTCCTCATGCCCGTGCTCCTTTTGATATTCACAAACGGGCAGTTCGTCTTCGGCTATGCAAAGCCCGTCCCCATCAACCCGTATAATTTCAGAAACCCGCGGAAGGACATGGCGATTTCGGCCGCCGGGGGGCCTGTCACGAACATCCTGCTTGCAGTGGCAAGCCTCCTCATCATAAGGCTCGTCGTCGTGCCGCTTTCGGGAGTATTGCCGGAGCAGGCCGGGGCGATCGTTCTTAGGCCCATCTACATGATGCTCCAATACAGCATAGTGATAAATGTCGTCCTTGCCGCATTCAACATGATTCCCATACCCCCGCTTGACGGCGGAAGGGTGCTTGTGGGGCTTCTTCCCCAGAGGCAGGCGTATGCCTTAAGCAAGGTAGAGCCTTTCGGTATGCTCATCGTCATAATATTGATTGTAACCGGCATCGCAAGGATTTTCCTGAACCCCCTTATCGAGCTTTTCTTAGCGCTCCTCCGGGCGTTCTGAGTTATACCACGGCAAAAAAAGGATGGGCCTGCTTCGGGGCGGTTGCACTATCCTAAGCCGCCTCCTCCTTCCCGTCAAGGCCCGCCCTCACTCCCACTCTATCGTGCTTGGGGGCTTGGAGGAGATGTCGAAGACGACACGGTTTACGCCTCTAACCTCGTTTATAATCCGGCTTGAAATCTTCCCCAATATATCGTATGGGAGCCTTGCCCAGTCCGCGGTCATCCCGTCTACGGAGTGCACGGCCCTGAGGGCAACGACATTTTCGTATGTCCTTTCGTCTCCCATCACCCCTACGCTCTTTACCGGAAGAAGCACTGCAAATGCCTGCCAGAGGTCGTTGTAAAGCCCCGCCCGTTTTATCTCATCGAGGACTATCGAGTCTGCCTCTCTAAGGACATCGAGCCTCGGTCTCGTAACCTCGCCTATTATTCTTATGGCAAGGCCCGGCCCGGGGAAGGGATGCCTGCCGATAATCTCATCGGGCATCCCGAGCTCCCTGCCCAAGACCCTCACTTCGTCCTTGAAAAGCTCCCTTAGCGGCTCTATGAGCTTGAGCCTCATCCGCTTGAGAAGCCCGCCTACATTGTGGTGGCTTTTTATAGTGGCAGAGGGGCCTTTGAATGAGACGCTCTCTATGACATCGGGATAAAGCGTGCCCTGCGCAAGAAAGCCTGCGCCCTTTATCTTCCGGGCCTCTTCCTCGAAGACCCTGATGAATTCGTTCCCTATGATTTTTCTCTTCCTTTCGGGGTCGGCGACGGCCTTGAGCCTCCGGAGGAACCTCTCCGAGGCGTCCACGCACTTTATCTTCATGTGGAAGTGTTTCCTCAGTGTTTCTTCGACCTTTTCCGCCTCGCCTTCCCTCAGGACTCCGTTATCCACGAATATGCAGGTGAGGGCGTCGCCTATGGCCTTATGGACGAGGACCGCGGTAACCGCGGAGTCCACGCCGCCGCTTATCCCGCAGACGACCCTGCCCCTACCCGCCTTCCGTTTTATCTCCTCCGTAGAGGTCTAGATCGGAAGAGCACA
>CAZPPU010000081.1:0-7770 GCA_964588515.1 uncultured Nitrospirota bacterium | reverse complement strand
CGGCCGGCGCATATGCCCCAAACCATGCGTGCTCCTTGAACCTGCCGGATTCCTGCCGCCCGGCCTTTGAGCTTCTCACCTGCGAGGTGCCGGTCTTCCCTGCTATGGCGAGCCTTAGGGACCTCGCCCTACCTCCTGTCCCGCCGGGCTCGTTGACCACGCCGAAGAGGGCATCCCTTATGAATCTCAGGGTCTCTTCGCTTATAGCGGCCTTCTTACCGACCGGGGCCGGGGCGTCCCGCTTGAGGAGCGAAAGCTCGTAAAAATATCCACCGTTTGAGATTGCGGCCATGAGCCTCGCCACCTGAAGCGGGGTCATGAGCACATAGCCCTGCCCGATGGCCACATTATATGTCTCGCCTAAATACCATGGCTGGCCCTTTGCCTGCATCTTCCACTGCTCGTCGGGCATGAAGCCTTTCTTTTCGTCTACGAGGCCAAGCCCGCTTGCTTGCCCTATGCCCAGCTCCCTTGCGTAGCGGGCGATGTCGTTCACCCCGGCCCTCTTCCCTGCGGTATAAAAGTACACATCGCAACTGCCGACGATTGCGCCGTGGAGGTCGAGGGAGCCGTGGCCTTCCTTTTTCCAGCACCGGAATGTCCAGTTGCCGATGGGAAGACCGCCGCTACAGCTTACCCTCGTCTCCGGGGTCAGGGCCTTGCTTTCGAGTGCGGCTATTGCGGTTACGACCTTGAATACCGACCCCGGGGGATACTGGCTCTGGAGGGCGCGGTTGAGCATCGGGTGTTGTTCGTCTTCCTGAAGCCCGACCCAGTAATCGTAGTTTACGCCCCTCGCAAAGAGGTTCGGGTCGAAGGACGGCCTGCTTACGAGCGCAAGTATCTCTCCGGTTTCCGTCCCTATGGCAACGAGCGCGCCCGTCTGAGCGCCGAATGCGCGCTCGGCCTCGGCCTGAAGACCAAGGTCTATGCTGAGCGTAATATCGTTGCCCTTAACGGGCTGGACCTCCCCTACGACCCTCAGTTCCCTTCCGAGGGCGTCCACCTCTATTATTCTTTCGCCGGGTTGTCCTCTTAGTGTCCCGTCAAAGAGCCTCTCTACGCCCCACTGCCCTATGAACGCCTGCGGGGGGACTTCTTTCATCCCGGCCGTCTTTGCCTGCGCCTCGTTAAGCCTTCCCAAATACCCGATTACATGCGCGCCGCTTTCCCCGTAAATATAATGCCTTATGATATCCGTATCGATATCGAGCGCCGGATAGTCCGAAAGCCTTGCCGAGATATAGGCGACCTCCTCGAACGAAAGCCCCTCTTTAAGCCTTATCGGCTCGAAGGGCTTCTTCTCTGATATCTTGCCCCTGACCTCCTCTTCGGGCACGCCTAAAAAATCCGCTATGGCCGATGCGTCCGCGGTTTCCGCGGCCTCCGGCGCACGCAGGACCGAGAAATAGGGCATGTTCTCAACGCGGGGCATGCCGTTTCTGTCGTGGATTATCCCCCGTGGCGCGGGCAGTTTCACGACCCTCAGCCTGTTTCTTTCCGATAGTTCTTTAAACTCCCTGCCCTCGACGAACTGAAGCTGAAGGAGCCTGAGGAGGAGAAAGAAAAACAATGCGGCTATGACATATGCGATTTTCTTTTCGGTCATCGTTCAGCCGGTCTGATGAACACCCCCCCTATCGAATTCAAAGCAGCCGGCGCAACCATCATGCCGAGCGCATGAAGCCCGCCTGCGGGCATTACATCGAAGACGCTCACGGCCGTAAAAGAAAAGGCCCTGTCAAGGAATGTAAGAAACCCCGCGCCGCAAAGCCCAAAAAGGGGCGACCATCTGAAAAGCCCGCCCGAAAAGAGCGAGGCAAGGTAGCCCGTCATGCCTTTTCCGAGGAGGCCCGGGCCTAACAGCCCGCCTGAAATGCTGTCCGAGACGAGCCCAAGGAGCGAGCCGAAGACAATCCCTTTTTTCGGCCCGTACTTCAACCCCGCGCCGTAGGCGAGCAAGGCGACAAGGTCGGGCCGCACCCCTAAGAGCACGACCTTGGAGTCTATGACAAATGCGACCGTCACCACAGCCGCATAAATCAGGACTTTCGTGAAAACCCTCATCTCGCTAAAACAGCCACCTCCTCAAGCCGCCTCGTATCCACGAAAGGCGAAACCGCTATCTCCTGAAAGAGTCTGTCCTTCGATGAGACCTTTGAGACATAGCCTATGCTCAGGCCGGGCGGGAAAAGGCCATCAAGCCCGGATGTGATGACTATCTCTCCGACTTTGACCGGGGCCCCGCCGCGCACGAAATCGAGCCTTCCCGGGACCGAGCCCCGCCCCGAAAAAATCCCCTCGACCCTGCTTGCCTGAAGCCGGGCCCCCGCCCTGAACCTCGCATCGTCTATCAGAATGACCGTGGCATAATAGTCGTAGACCTCATCGACCTTGCCGGCAAGACCGTTTGCGGTTACGGCGACCATGTCTTTTCTTATCAGGTCTTTTTCGCCCTTGTCTATGGTTACGATATTGGACCACGGCTCACTGCCCCTTGAAACGACCCTTGCAGTCGTAATGTAACCGGATTGTCTTTCCCTTAAGGAAAGCAGTCCCCTCAGCCTGCCGGCCTCGATAGTCTCTTCCGTGAGCCTTTGGTTTTCCGATTTAAGGCGGTCTATCTCTTCCTTTAATGCCGCGATATCTTCGGGCCCGGTGGTCAAAAGGCTGGATATCCGCCGGAACGATTCGCCCGTCCTGTCCACCCTGTCGTTTACGGTATGCATGAGCCCGGGGACGAACCCCAAGGGCCTGAGCGGACGGCCTTTACGGCCCTGGTAGGCCATGAGAAGGACGGCGGCCGAGATGAGCAGAAGGATGAGACTTAGATGTCTTTTCGGCATTAATAGATGGCTACTTTTCTCAGGAGCTCAAGCTCATCGAGCATCTTGCCGACGCCCATGACGACCGCCCTTAGGGGGTCGTCCGCTACGACCACGGGCAGGCCGGTCTCTTTCTTTATGAGGCTGTCGAGCCCCTTGAGGAGCGCCCCTCCGCCCGCAAGCACAATCCCCTTGTCCACGATGTCGGCGGCAAGCTCCGGAGGGGTGTTTTCGAGCGTTGCCTTTATGGTGTCGAGGATAAGGCTCACCGGCTCGTTCAGGGCATCCCTTATCTCTTCCTCGCTTATAACGATGGTCTTGGGGATGCCGGATATGAGGTCCCTGCCTTTTATGTCCATGGTCTTGGGGTCTTCGCTATCGAGGGGCATTGCGGAGCCGATTTCTATCTTTATGTGTTCGGCCGTCCTGTCGCCTACCATAAGGTTGTACCTGCGCTTGAGGTAGGCCATTATGGACTCGTCCATTTTGTCGCCGCCCACTCTCGATGCCTCGCTTATGACGATGCCGTCAAGCGATATGACCGCGATGTCCGTGGTCCCGCCGCCTATGTCCACTATCATATTACCCGAGGGTTCGCCCACCGGAAGGCCCACGCCTATGGCCGCGGCCATGGGCTCTTCGACGAGGTAGACCTCCCTTGCCCCGGATGCGAGGGCCGCATCCTTTACGGCCCTCTGCTCGACCTGTGTTATGCCCGAGGGCACGCCTATTATGACCCGGGGGGATACGAAGCTCCTTCTGTTATGGACCTTCTCTATGAAGTACTTAAGCATCTCGCCCGTGGCGTCGAAGTCCGCAATTACGCCGTCCTTCATCGGCCTTATCGCCATAATGTTGGAGGGAGTCTTTCCGAGCATCCTCTTTGCCTCGACGCCCACGGCAACGGGCTTTTTGTTGTCCTTCCTTACGACGACTACCGAGGGCTCGTCACAGACTATCCCCTTGCCCTTCACATAAACGAGCGTATTGGCCGTGCCGAGGTCTATCGCCAAGTCGTTTGAAAACCAGCCTAAGATATTGTTGAACATCAGTTCACCTCTATTTAGTCTCTAAGACCATGGTCTTTGCGATTTCATCGCCGAAACGCATAGACTCCTTACTGCCCAGAAGGAGTATGAACTCCGCAACGAGCGGCAGGGCAAAAAGAAGCCATCCCACAATCGGGAGCTTCCAAAGGAGAAGGCCCGCAGAGAAAAGGCCGTTTCTCAGGATGGATTCCCTCATGGAACACGGCCCTGCCGGCCCCACGACCCTCAACCCTATGAGCCTTTTACCGAGGCTCCTGCCCTCGAAAAGCCCGTCGCCTATTAGGATATAACCGACTCCCGCAAGCCAGCCCGCCTTGGGTAGAGCCTCTATAGCCGCATACACGAGCACGAAGTCCACCGCCTTGGAGGCCACCCTGAGCAGAAGGCCGGCCTTCTTAGGCTCGCCCTGCTCGTCCATATTGAATGTTAACATCCGGTATGGGGTTTTTTCAACTTGCGGGGCGCAATGAAAAAGAGGCATACAGCCTTAAAATGAGTTAGAATATAAAATGATATTAAAAGCGCTTTTAGTCCTTCTCCTTTCGGTCCCGGCGGTCGTCAACCCTTTTGAGGGCGACGCCCTCATCGGAAGGCCCGCGCCGGATTTCGTGCTTAAGGATATCGAAGGCAGGGATGTCTCTTTGGGGTTCCTGAGGGGCAAGGTCGTAATCCTCAGCTTCTGGGCCACATGGTGCCCGGAATGCGAAATCGAGATGCCCTCCCTAAACAGGCTTTACAAGAGCCACAGGGAAAGGGGGCTTATTGTACTGGGCGTCTCGGCCGACAGGTCGGTCTCGAAAGTAAAGGCGTTCCTCAAAAAACAGCCCGTGGATTACCCCGTGGTCGTTGACCTCGACCTCAAGGTGGTAAAGAAATACAAGGTCTATTCCATACCCACTGCCTTCATAATAGACAGAAGCGGGGTTATCGTCGAGAAAAATTTCGGGCTCGACGACTGGACCGCACCGGAAATGACAAGGAAGATAGAGGGCCTGTTAAGCAAGTAAGGGCGGCAATCGAAAAGAGCCTGCGGGCACTGCCGATGGGGACAGGCCCTGCCTGCTCAATAAGGGTTCCAGAGGTGGCAGGAGACCGGTCTCCCCTTATAGGGCAAAAGCAGGGGGACGACCTTATCGCAGGGCTCAAACCTCCGAGGACACCTCGGATGGAAAGGACAGCCCGGCGGTATGTGCAAGGGGCTTGGGACCTCGCCCTTAAGCACGACCCTCGCCCTGCCCCCCTCGATGTCCGGCACGGACGAAAGAAGGACAACTGTATAAGGGTGAAGCGGCTCTCCAAAAAGCTCCTCCGCCTTCGAGAGCTCCACGATTTTCCCCAGATACATGACTGCGACCTCGTCGCTTATGTATTCGACCACCCTCAGGTCGTGGCTTATGAACACATAGGACATGCCACCTGCGCCCCTGAGCTCCATAAGCAGGTTGAGTATCTGGGCCTGGATCGAGACATCGAGCGCCGAAAGCGGCTCGTCAAGGACCATGACATCCGGGGAGACGGCAAGCGCCCTTGCAATGCAGAGCCTCTGTCTCTGTCCCCCGCTGAACTGATGCGGGTATGAGCCTAAAGCCGACTCCGCCAGCCCGACCTTCCCAAGCAGTCCGACCACCTTTTCCCGCAGGGGGCCGTGCCCCCCGTGGAGCTTAAGCGGCTCGGTTAGCGTATCGAGCACGGTCTTTCTGGGGTTAAGCGATGCAAACGGGTCCTGAAATACTATCTGCACGGATTTTCTGAACGCCCCGAGCCCATCGCCCCTGAGAGAAAAGACATCCTTCCCCTTAAAAAGCACACTGCCGCCCGTCGGCTGGATGAGCCTGAGAAGGAGCCTTGCCACGGTAGATTTCCCGGAGCCCGACTCCCCTACGAGGGAAAGGACGCTGTCTTTTTCGAGGGCGAGGCTTACGCCGTCTACGGCCTTGAGTTCCTCATGCCTGCCGAAGGCGCTCCTGAGAGAGAAGTATTTTCTCAGGCCCTTTGTCTCTAAGAGGGCCACTCTATCTCCTCGGCCCTGATGCACCTTGCCCTGTGCCCCGGTGTAATCTCCCTGAGGGCGGGCTCTTCGGCCTGACATCGAGGCCGCATGAACCTGCACCTGTCCGAGAACTTGCACCCGGGCGGAAGCCTTCCCGGCTCGGGCACCGAGCCCTTGATGGGCTTGAGGGCCACGCCCCTCTTCTTGGGAAGGGATTCAAGAAGACCCATCGTATAGGGGTGCCACGGCCTTCGGAATATCTCCCCGATGGGCGAGGTCTCAACGAGCCTCCCGGCGTACATTATGGCCGCATGGTCTGCATTTTCCCTTATGATGCCGAGGTCGTGGGTTATAAGGAGCATGGCCATGCCGGTGCGCTCTTTAAGCTCCCTAAGGAGCGTCAGTATCTGGGCCTCTATCGTAACATCGAGCGCGGTAGTCGGCTCGTCCGCAATAAGGAGGGACGGGCCGCATGCGATTGCCATTGCAATCATCACCCTCTGCCTCATCCCGCCGGAAAGCTGATGCGGGTAGTCCCGAACCCTCAGCTCCGGGGAGGGGATTCCCACGGCCCGCAACTGCCCGATGGCCTTCTCCTCGGTATCTCTTTTTGAAAGGCCCAAGTGCTCGGTGATGACTTCTCTTATCTGGGAGCCGGCCGTCATGACCGGGTTTAGAGAGGTCATAGGCTCCTGAAAAACCATGCCTACTTCCTTGCCCCGTATCCGCCTGAGCCTTGTCTCTCCGAGGCCGAGGAGGTTTTCTCCCCTGAAGAGAATCTCTCCGCTTGCCCTGAACTCGGGCGGCAGTATGCCCATGACCGAAAGCGCGGTAAGGGTTTTCCCACAGCCGCTTTCTCCGGCAAGGCCGAAGACCGCGCCGGGTTCGATGGAGAAACTCAGGCCGGTTACGACATCTACGGGCCTTGTCCTGAAGGAGACCTTAAGCCCCCTAATCTCAAGGAGGGGCACACCTGTCTGCCGTATGACTTCAGAAGGCAGGTCAGTCCCCTTTTTTAAGCATCTTAAGGAACGCCTTTGCCTCCCTGAAGTTGGGGTTCTGCCTGAGGGCCGCTTCCCATTCCTCGAAGGCAAGCCCGGTGTGGCCCTTCATGTAGTATGTAAGGCCCAGCTCCACCCATGCCGGGCCGAAGCCGGGGTTGGACTTCTTGGCCTTCGTGAAGCTCGCTATCGAATCGTCGTAGAGTCCCTTGTTGCGCTGGGCGATGCCTAATTTCGTGAGGACATCCGGGAGATACGGCCTGAGCTTGAGTGCCTTCCTGTATTCTTCCATCGCCTCGTCATAGAGACAGAAGTCGAGGTACAGGTTGCCGAGCCTGTAGTGTTCGTTTGCGAGCTTCCCTGCAACGAACGGGTCGAGCGCGCCCGGGGACGCAAATCTGGACGCCTTGAGGAAGACATCCTCTGCATCGTCGAATTCCCCGAGCTCGTTTAAGGTTATCGCAAGGTTAAGGGACGCCTCCGTGTAGCCGGGGTTCAGCTTAAGGGCGCGCCTGAAATAATCCACCGCGGCCCCCGGCTCCCCTTTTATAGAGGACATGACGCCTAACTTGTTGAGGACATCCGCATAATCGGGCTTGAGCTTTATGACCTCCTTGAGCATCGCCTCCGCCTCGGAGTACCGGCCCTCCTCGTAAAGCTGTCTGCCCCGCTCGTAGAGCTCCTTAAGGGTCTCGTCCATTGCTGAAAGTATATTAACTTGCCGGATTCGGTGTCAAGTTCATAAGAACCCCAGGGGGTCCAAATCAAGGCTTATTAGGCTATAAATAAATTTAATCCAAAAGCGCTTGGCTTCCATGGGGGGATGTGATTACATTAGGCGTGGAATAGGGGGACTCGTAAAAACGCATTTAATAAGGGGGAAGAAGATGGCAAAGAGGACATTC
>CAZPPU010000080.1:4234-7789 GCA_964588515.1 uncultured Nitrospirota bacterium | reverse complement strand
GGATGGCCCTTCTCCTTTGGGACTCATCGAGGGCCTTTTTCATCGAGCCCGTAACGTCGTCCGCATAGAGGATGACCGAGCCGTTTATGTTTCTTGCGGCCCTTCCTGCGGTCTGTATCAGAGAGCGTTCCGAGCGGAGGAACCCCTCCTTGTCCGCATCCAATATCGCAACGAGTGAGACCTCCGGGAGGTCGAGGCCTTCCCGGAGTAGGTTCACGCCTATGAGGACATCGAACTTCCCCGCCCTGAGGTCCCGGATGATTTCCACCCTGTCGAGCGTGTCTATGCCCGAATGGAGGTATCTGGCCCTGACGCCGAGGCTCTGGTAGTAGTCCGTGAGGTCTTCGGCCATTTTCTTTGTGAGCGTTGTAACGAGCGTCCTTTCGTTCCTGTCCGCCCTTTTTTTGATTTCTCCCAAGAGGTCGTCCACCTGTCCGCTTATGGGCCTTACGGTCATCTCCGGGTCTATGAGCCCGGTGGGCCTGATGATTTGCTCCACGACCCGGCCTTTGGATTTTTCCAGCTCATACGGGCCGGGCGTTGCCGAGACATATACGACCTGTTTAGCCCGGCGCTCGAACTCCTTGAATGTAAGGGGCCTGTTGTCGAGCGCGGAAGGCAGTCTGAAGCCGAAGTCAACGAGGGTCCGCTTCCTCGACCTGTCGCCTTCGTACATCCCGCCTATCTGGGGGACGGTGGCATGGGATTCGTCTATCACGACGAGGAAGTCCTCCGGGAAGTAGTCTATCAGCGTGTATGGCGGCTCGCCCGGGGCCCTGCCGGAAAGGTGTCTTGAGTAGTTTTCTATGCCGTGGCAATAGCCGAACTCCCTGAGCATTTCGAGGTCGAACCTCGTCCTCTGCTCGAGCCTCTGGGCCTCGAGGCCGCGGCCTTCGGCCTTGAATTGCCTTATCCGTTCTTTGAGCTCCTCTTCTACGGCCTCAAGCGCAGGCTCGAGCCTCTCGCGGGGCGTAAGCCAGTGGCTGTTGGGGAAGAGGGCAAGCCTCTCAAGCGGCCTGAGCTTTCTCCCGCTTACGGGGTCGAACTCGGTTATCGCCTCTATGTCGTCGCCGAAGAACTCGACCCTTGCGCCCTTATCGAGCGAAAAAGAGGGGTATATCTCCACTATATCCCCCCTCACCCTGAACCGTCCCCGCCTGAAGTCCGTATCCGTGCGCTCATACTGCATCTCGACGAGCCTCCGGAGGATTGCGTCCCTTTTTGTGCGCATGCCCTCTTCAAGCCTGAGGTGCATGTCCCTGTAGTCCTGAGGAGAGCCTATCCCGTATATGCAGGAAACCGAGGCCACGACGACGGCGTCCCGCCTTTCGAGCACGGCCCGTGTGGCCGAGTGCCTGAGCCTGTCGATGTCGTCGTTTATCATTGCGTCTTTTTCTATGAATGTGTCCGTCTGCGGGATGTACGCCTCGGGCTGGTAGTAGTCGTAGTAGCTTACGAAGAACTCCACGGCGTTTTCCGGGAAAAGCTCCCTGAACTCTCCGTAAAGCTGTGCGGCGAGGGTCTTGTTGTGTGCTATGACGAGCGCGGGCCTGCCGGCATCGGCAATGGCATTTGCTATGGTGAATGTCTTTCCGGAGCCCGTAACCCCGAGGAGCGTCTGATGGGGGACGCCTTTTACGAGGCCCTTCGCAAGGGCCTCTATGGCCTTGGGCTGGTCTCCTTTGGGGGTGAAGGCCGTTGTGAGCTTGAAGTCCATATATAGATTTTAACCCATAACCGGACGGCCGGGTTCGGATAAGCTCAAGCCTCAGAAATCTCTTTACGGCTATTGGCCGGTCTTCGCCCAGTCGTAGCGGGTTCTTCTCAGGTGGCGGATATATTTCTCCGCGGAGAGTGCGGCCACGCACCCGTTTGCGGCCGCAATAACGACCTGCCTGACCTCCGTGCATGCGACATCCCCTGCGGCGAATACCCCGGGGACGGAAGTCTCCATGAGCCTGTTTGTGATGATGCATTCCTCTTCGCTCCGCTCGAGGGTCTCCCCCAAAAAGTCCACGATGGGCTTGTTCCCGTGGAGATAAACAAACACGCCGGAGACCTCAAGCGAGCTTTCCCTGTGCTCGTGGTCTGTGAGCCTGACCCTCTCTACGGCCTCATCGCCTTCTATGGCGGTAGCCACCTTGCCGGTTATGACCTCCAAGTTAGGATGCAGGGGGACGGGATGCTTTAGTTCCTTTGAAGGCGCTATCAGGTAGACCTTGCCTGCGAACCTTGCAAGGTATTCGGCCTCTTTTACGGCCTCCTCGGAGTCGCCTAAGACGCAGACGGTCTTCCCTTTGAAGAATGCGGCGTCGCAGACCGCACAGTAGCTCACGCCCCTGCCTAAGAAATCCGCCTCGCCTTTGATAGAGGGCTTCCTTCCCATCGAGCCCGTGGCTATGATGACGGTCCTTCCGGCGTAAGTCCCCTCCATTGCGTAGACCTCTTTGGTTTCCCCTTCGAGGGTTACGCCGGTGACCATGGTCTCTATATATTTTGCGCCGAAGCCTTCGGCCTGTCTTCTGAATATGTCCAAGAGGGCATTCCCGGAGACAGGCTCGGTAAGCCCGGGGTAATTTTCTATCTTACTTGCGAAGGCGAGCGCGCCTGCGGTCTTGGATTTGTCGAGAACCACGGTCTTCAGTTTTGCCCTTGCCGCGTACTGTGCGGCGGAAAGCCCGGCAGGCCCCCCGCCTATTATGACGACATCGTAAAGCTCATAGGCCATTTCAGCCCTCTACCCTTATGAAGCGGGTCTTTGCGGCCACGACCGGGAGGCCGTCAAGCTCCTTTAGCGCCGAGCGGATATACTTTTCCTTCGCCCTGTGGGTGAGCATCACCAAAGGGACGGCCTCGCCCGCTTGTCTTCCTTTCTGGATGACCGAGGCGATGCTTATGTTGTTTTCCCCGAGTGCTCCTGCCAGCTTTGAAAGCACGCCGGGCCTGTCGAGCGCGGAGAACCTGAGGTAATACATGCTTTCTATCTCTTCCACCGGCTTTATCTTAAGGCCGCTCCCGGTAGAAAGCGCGGGCCTCCTTGTGCCGGAGACGATGTCCCTCGCAAGGTCGCATATGTCGCTTAGGACCGCGCTTCCCGTGGGCATATCCCCGGCGCCCCGTCCGTAATGTAGGGTCTCGCCTGCGGCATCGCCGTTTACATAGACCGCATTAAAGACCCCGTCCACATTCGCTATGAGGTAGTCTTTGGTGAGCATCGTAGGGTGGACCCTGAGCTCGACCGAGCCATCGCTGCATTTTGCGATTGCCAAGGGCTTTATCTTATAGCCCAATTCGCCGGCGAACTCTATGTCCTGCCTTGCGACTTGGGTTATCCCCTCCTTGTAGACCCGTCCGAAGCTCAAGGGTATGCCGTAGGCGATGGAGGCAAGGAGCGTAAGCTTGTGTGCCGCATCCACGCCTTCGATATCGAGCGTGGGGTCGGCCTCTGCATAGCCGAGCCTCTGGGCCTCCCTGAGGGCGTCCTCGAACTCCACGCCCTCATCGGTCATCTTCGTGAGGATATAATTCGATGTGCCGTTTATGCTGCCGTCGACC
>CAZPPU010000080.1:0-4224 GCA_964588515.1 uncultured Nitrospirota bacterium | reverse complement strand
TTCTCTAATGACCTTTATTATCGGGATTCCGCCTGCAACCGCGGCCTCAAACCCGACCCCGACGCCCCTGCGCCCGGCCTCGTCGAAGAGCTCGTTGCCCTCAAGCGCAAGCAGGGCCTTGTTTGCCGTGACGACATGCTTTCCGTTTCTTATTGCGCCAAGGAGGTATTCCTTTGCAGGGTGCATCCCGCCTATGAGTTCAACGACGATGTCTATCTCCGGGTCGGAGACGACGGCATCGGCATCCGGGACGAGCATCCCCTCCGGGAGCTTTATGCCTCTGTCGCGCATAACATCTATGTCCGCAATCCTTTTAAGCTCGATGGGGAAGCCCAGCTTCTCCCGTAGAAGACCGGCTGAGCTTAGGAGAATCTTAGCCGCGCCCGTCCCCACGGTGCCGAACCCTATGATGCCTACCGAGACCCGGTCTTTGTTCATATCGTGGATGATATCATAATTTCCGAGGGGCAATCAATTCATCTATCCGCCCGTTGTCCGACATGCT
Organism: uncultured Nitrospirota bacterium; assembly: GCA_964588515.1. Classification (GTDB taxonomy): domain Bacteria; phylum Nitrospirota; class Thermodesulfovibrionia; order Thermodesulfovibrionales; family JdFR-86; genus CAZPPU01. The sequence goes on along the minus strand of CAZPPU010000080.1, from coordinate 3,719 downwards.
ATACTTTTTACATGGGCATATCGGAAATCATCGAGGCCTTTGTCTCCTTTTCGAGGGAGCACACGGCGGTTGCAATCGTTGCCGGGCTTTTGCTTTTTATTTTCATGGTAAGGAAGCCGAAGCTTTTTTTCTTCACACTCGGCATGGTTGCCGTCCTCGCCTTGATTTATTACTTCATTATGACATTTGCGACTACCGGGGTCTCCGAAAAGAAAAAAATGCTCGAAAAAGGGAAGCCGACGGAAATACGGTATTAGCTAAAAGACCGCCTCAAGCTCGATTTCTTTTTCCCTGAAAAGCCCTTTCCTTAAGACCCTTATCTTCACGGTATCGCCTTTTGTTTTATCGAAGAGGGCGGTTCTTACATCGGCCACGGAGCTTACATCCCAGCCGTCTACGGCAAGGATGGTGTCGCCCTTTTTGAGGCCCGCCTTCCGGCCCGCCCCATCGGGCTCGACGCCCGTAAGGGTCACCCGGCCTTCCCTTTCGGAAACTAACACGCCGAGCCTGACCTCTGCGGGCGGCTCCATATGCTCGGGGAACAGGAAGTAGTCCGCACTGTTTTTTTCCGGCTCCATCCCGTTTAGGACGATTGCATAGTCCATGCCGTTTAGCCTCTTTTGCCTTTTCGGAATGCCGGAGCCGCGCAAAAGGTGCTCACCGCCCGCAAGCGCCACGACCTGATAATCCGGGTTTTCCCTCATAAAGTCCGCAATTGCATGGGCCATGGTCTCATCCCTCAGAACCTGCGCCTGATGGAACCGGTCGAAATCTCCCCCTGCCTCGTGCATGGCAAATATCTCGCGGAGCCTGTCTTTGTAATCGAGGTCCGAAAAATCCATGTCCGCCGGGATTTCCCTCTTTTCCTCCGGCCCGAGGCCGCCGAGTCCCGAAGAAAAGACCCCGTCCACGACCTCCGCCTTTGCATTAAGCGCAACCACAGGCACGCCCCATGCCCGCGCAAAAAGGACGATATCCCGGTAGAGCTTCCAATCGAACTTCCAACGCTTGAAGTACTCGGACGCTTTCAGGAACTCCCGCTCGGTGGTCTTGCCGCCGATATAATCGTCGAGGGCCTTCTGAAAAGGCCGCTGGAACATCTCCATGCCGATGGCGAACTTAGCGCCCCTTCGTCTCATCTCCATTATGACTTCAAGCTGGGCCTTGTGGTGCTCCGTGCTCGTGTGGGCCTCACCGACATAAATTACCGGCTTTTCGGCGACTGCGGCGATGACCTCATAAAGGTCCACGGCCTTTCCATCGGAAGACAGGCCGCCGGGGACCTTATAGAGGACCCTCTTGACTCCCTCATCCGACAGGGCGGTCTCATTCAGGATGTTCCTTCCCGCCTCGAACCGGAGTTCCGAGTATTCGCCGTAGCGGAAGACCCTGCGGCCTGCGGCATCCACCTCCTCTTTTGAGCGTCCGTGTGCAAGTGCGATTACCTTGGCCCGGTTAAGCGGATTTTCCATCACCTTGAATGTAAAGCCTACCTCCGGTAGCGTGGCCCCTGCAAAGAGCCTTTTAAAGAACGGATTCTCGTAATCTATCAAGACGACCGATGCCTTTTGTATATCCGCCTCGCTTGCACCCTCTGCTTCTTTTAGCGCAAAACCCTCGGCCCTGAGGGCGTCGAGGAGGCTTTGGTAGAGTTCGGCCTTCTTGGCCGGATAGATTGCAAGCCTGCCTTCGTCCCCTCCAAGCCGTGCTACGACGGGCGGGAACTCTTTTTCCGCCAAAGACCTCATCAGGTCGTAGTCCGGGTCCAGCACAAGCTCAAGCGGACTGCCGCCGACAGCCGCAGAGGACTCTCCGGTCCTCATCTCGAAGGCCTGCCTTTCGGCAGAGACCTGAAAGAGCCTGTCTATCTCTCCGCTTGTAGTAATCACCCTCACCGGTACCTTGAGCCTGTAAGGCGGAGACTTCTGGACGATATCGAAGCTTACTGTCGGCTGACCTTCTTTTATAGAGACGCTTTTGAGCCGGACATCGAGGCCGGGCACGCCTTTTTGCTCGACCCACTGACCGAAGAACCATCCGAGGTCATTGCCGGATTCCCTCTCGAAGACGGTCTCGATGTCCTTCCAGCCGGCCTCCTTGAACTTCCATCCCAAGATGAATTCCTTCAATGCCTTATAGAAGACTTCCTCGCCGACTTCCGCCTTGAGCATATGGAAAAGCATTGCGGCCTTTTCATAGCCCACAGCCCTCGTTGCAAAGTCCACCCTCCCGCGGAAATCCCTCAGGGCTATTTCGTTTGAGGGGTCAGCGACCCCCGGCTTATTGGGGTTTACATAGCTCTGGTAATCGGCAGGCCACTTCTTTCTGAGGTCGGCGACCCCTTGCGTGGGGGCTCCCTGCCCCTCAAGGTAAGTGGTCAGGCCCTCGGACCAGTTGCCCCCGCTTGAATCCACATAGACATGGTTTCCGAACCACTGATGGATGACCTCGTGCTTTAAGGCCGTCTCCGGTATGAAGGGCAGACGCACGACATCCCTGCCTATCAGGGTGAAGGTCGGCATGGAGATGCCGGTCGGAAGGACGCCCTCGACGATGGAAAACCTCTTGTAGGGGTGAGGGCCAAGGAGTGCGCCGTAGAGCCTTAAGTATTCCTTTGCGCGTTCAAGGTAAATGCCGGAAAGGGAGGCGTCCTCGGGGAGGAAATACGCATGGACTTCGCCCTCGCTGAATTCCATGTACCTGCCCGAGACGAAATTGACGCTCCGTCTCGGATACGGGAAGTAAAACGAATAAAGCCTGCCCCCTGCCGTTTCGCTCATAGCGACATCTTCGGCCTCGGAGACGGAAACGAAGCCCTCAGGCACAAGGGCCTTAAGGCCGAATACGACGGGCCTGTCCATCTCCGGATGCCAGCCCTCCGTAAGTGAGACGCCTTCTTCCGAGACGAGGTTTCCGGGCACCGGGCTTTCGATGCTCCGGCCCGATTTGCCGGGGGTCGCCGACCCCTGCCCTTTGAAGACCGCCTCGTACTTAATCTCAAGCGCGCCTTCTCCCTTCACGACAAAGGTGTCCGTTTCGGGCTGAAACGACTCGCCGTTTAAAGTCAGCGAAAGCACATGAAGACCTGCGGTGGAGACCGTAAGCCCGTATGCGCCCTTGATGGTCGCAGTCCCCCGGAGGAGATTCCCCTTGAGGTCGAACGATATGTATAGCTCGCACAGCGGCTCTTCGGCCCATGCCGCAGGCGTCCGTGACGCCCATGCCGCAGACGTAAGCATCGCAAGGAAAAGTAAAAAGAATAAGGCGCGCCTCACCTATATTAGATAGCACATCCCGCATTTTTTGGCAACATGTTAAAATCAACTTCATGGGTTATGAGGATGCGATTTCCTATCTCTACGGCCTCCAAAAGCACGGCATAAAGTTGGGCCTCAAAAGGAGCCTGCGGCTCCTTTCCCTCTTCGGAGACCCTCAGGACTCTTTCAGGGCGATTCATGCGGCAGGCACAAACGGGAAAGGCTCCACATCGGCCATAGCCGCATCCATCCTTAAGGCCGGGGGCTTTAAAGTCGGCCTCTTTACATCCCCGCACATGGCGAGCTTTACCGAGAGGATAAAGGTCAACGGCATCGAGATAACGGAAGAAGAAGTAATAACGCTGACGGAAGAAATACGGGGGGCTTGCGGGGGGCCTGCACGCCCCCCGCCCCCCCCGGGCTTTTTTGTGGTGGGTGCCCTGAGGGGGGTCCGTTAGTTCG
>CAZPPU010000079.1:0-7945 GCA_964588515.1 uncultured Nitrospirota bacterium | reverse complement strand
AGGAGGCCGCGGCTGTGAACACAGACAAGTGCGCGACATATTAGTGTTGCTCGAAGATGTGCAAGGAGAGGTTCCACAAGGGACCGGAGAAGTTCCTCAAGGGGCAGAAGTAGGGGCAATGAAGGTCGATGACCCCTTTTTTGATGTCATTGTCGCAGGGGCCGGCCCTGCCGGCTCCTCCGCGGCAAGGCAGTGCGCAAAGGCCGGGCTCAGGACCCTCCTCATAGACAAGGATAAGTTTCCGAGGACAAAGCCCTGCCGGGGCGCGGTCTCCGAAAAGGCGCTCTCATATCTCGACTTCGCCCTGCCCGATGAGATAATCGAATGCGAGTGCCTCGGCGCAAGGCTCTGCTACAAAGGGCAGAGCATAGAGGTCAGGAAGCCCCGGAGGGTTGCCGTCCTTATAAGCAGGGACAGGTTCGATTACTTCCTCCTTGAAAAGGCAAAGGAGGCAGGCGCCCTGTTTAAAGAGGGCGAGCGCCTGACCGGCCTTCATGTCCGAGACGGGTGTGTCGAGGTCTCAACGGACAAGGACGCTTACAAGGCCCTCTACCTTATAGGCGCAGACGGCGTAAACAGCATGGCCGCAAGGCATATAAGAGGGCCACTTAAACGGGACGAGAAGCTCTTTGCCATGGTCTGCCATGTGCCTGCCGATGATGCGGATATTAAAAAGCGCCTCGACGGGATAATAGAAGTTCACCTCGGCGCAACACATATGGGATACGGGTGGGTCTTCCCGCACAGGGGATATTTTTCCGTGGGGATAGGGACCCTTGCATCCGAATGCGAAAACCCCTACACGGAATTCCGCGCCTTCTTGAGGTCCGCCGGGTTTCAATGGCAGAGGGCCGCGGTAAAGGGACACTTCATCCCTGCCGGAGGGGCAAAAAAAAGAAGGCTCGCATCCGATAGGATACTCCTTGCCGGGGATGCCGCCGGGTTCGTGGACCCCTTTATCGGCGAGGGCATCGCTTATGCCATACTCTCAGGCAGGCTTGCCGGGGAGGCCGTGGCCGGGGCCGTCGATATGAAAGAGCCGGTCTCTGCCTATGAAGAGAAATGCGAGAAATTAATCGGAAGGAACTTGAGATATGCATGGGCCACCACGAAAATCGTCTACGGCTTTCCGGGGCTCTTCTTCCCCATGTTCGTCCGGGATGAGTCCATCGTCGAAAGATATCTTGAAATCTCAGGAGAGGGGCTCGATTACAAGCGGTTCCTGAAGTGGCTCCTCTTCAGGCTTCCCGTGTCTCTGTCCGGCGGAAGGCCGGCGGCAAAGAATGCGGCTTAACCTCGTTGAGATGATTGTATAATGAGTATTAAACAGAAGGGAGCACATATGAAGGTTCAAAAGATTAAAGCAATTGCAAAGGCAAAGGGCATCGAGCCGGGGAATCTGAAAAAGGGAAATTTGATTCGTGCAATCCAGAGGGCGGAGGGTAATTTCGACTGCTACGGCTCTGCGACTTCGGGTTTCTGCGACCAGTCCAATTGCATGTGGCGTGGAGATTGTGTATCTTCCACAATGAACACGGGCGCATGAAGCTTAATCTCGTAGAAAGGCTCATAACGAATAACCCGCTGAGGGCCTATGTGCAGAGGTATTTCGAAGGGCCGATGCTCAGGAGGATGGCGGGCCGCAAGCAATATCCCCTGTGCCTTGAGATAGGCTCCGGAAGGGGGGTGGGCGCGGAAATCATAATCGAACAGTTCGGGGCGGAAAAGGTCATTACCACGGATTTCGACCCCGCACAGATAGAAAGGGCCAAAAAGAGGCTCAAACCCAAATACAAGGATAAGATAGAGTTCAAGGTCGCCGACGCCATGGCCCTCGAGGAGCCGGACGGGAAGTTCGATGCGGTCTTCTCCTTCGGCGTCATACACCATACCGAGGACTGGAGGAAGGCGGTAAGGGAGATTGCACGGGTCTTAAAACCCGGCGGGGAGTTCTTCTTCGAGGAGCCGCTAAGACCCTTCATGGAGAGCTTCCTCGCAAGAAGGCTCACGGCACACCCGGCAGGCGGGGCCTTCGGCCTCGATGAGTTCAGGGATGCGCTTAAAGAGGCCGGGGTTGATATAATAAATCTCCGGTGCTTCGGAAATATTGCTGTCTCGGGCATGGGGGAAAAAGGTAAATGAAAGGCGGAAATCATGAAAGTCATTGACCCCGTATGCGGTATGACCATAGAAGAAAAGGACGCCGCAGGCGTATCCGAGTACAAGGGGAAGAAGTATTACTTCTGCTCTATGCTCTGCAAGGAGGACTTTGACAAAGCCGCTGAAACGTTCATCGGCAAAGAGGCGCTCGAAATGAAGCATCTCGCAGTCGAGCCCGGAAGAGCGATGGCCGAGATGGCGAAAGACCCCATCTGCGGGATGGTCATCCCCAAGGCCCGCTCCATAAAGAGGGAGATGGCGGGGAGGGAGTATTATTTCTGCTCTACGGACTGCGTAAGGACATTCGAGGCCCCGGAGGCCGAGCTCAAGTCCATGAAGAGGCGGGTCACAATCGCCCTTACGGGTGTGCTCGCCCTTGCCGTCTTAAGGGCCGCAGTGTTTTTGGGCCTTGCCGCAGGCGCAACAGTCCTTACATGGGTTCCCATACCGTTTCTTCCTTGGTTTACATGGGGTGTGTGGCTTTTTATTATCACAACACCGATAATGGTCTTCGGCGGCAAGGGGTTTTTCGTAGGCGCATGGCATGCCGTTAAAGACCGGGTCGCAAACATGGACCTCCTCATAGCCCTCGGCACATCCACTGCCTATCTATACAGCGCCTTCGTTGTGTTTTTCCCCGGCGTCCTTCCCGTAGAAGAAAAGAATGTCTATTTCGAGGTCTCGGCCATAATCATCGCATTCGTCCTCTTCGGAAAATACATGGAGGAGATTATCAAAAAAAGAAGCTCGGCGGCCATAAGGAAGCTCCTTGACCTCAGGCCCCAGACCGCAAGGGTCATTAGAGACGGCGCGGAGGTCGAGCTCCCCGCCGAGCAGGTAATGGCGGGTGAGGTCGTGGTCGTAAGGCCGGGGGAAAAAATTCCCACAGACGGCCGCATAACCGAGGGCCATTCCTCGGTGGACGAAAAGATGCTCACCGGCGAAAGCGTCCCCGTCGAAAAACAATCCGGAGACAAGGTCATCGGCGGCACTTTGAATAAGGTCGGCAGTTTCAAGTTCAGGGCGACCCAAGTAGGCGCCGATACCGCGCTCAACCAGATAATAAAGATGGTGGAAGAGGCGCAGGCATCGTCTGCGGGCGTCCAAAGGCTTGCCGACAAGGTGGCCTCGTATTTTGTCCCTGCGGTCATAGGGGTCGCATTCCTCTCTGCCGCAATCTGGCTTCTGATTATCGGAAGCATTACCATGGCGCTTCTTTCCTTCGTGGCCGTCCTGATAATCGCCTGCCCGTGCGCCCTGGGCATTGCAACGCCTGCGGCCCTGATGGTCGGTGTCGGGAAGGGTGCGGAGTTGGGCATACTCATCAGGGGGGCCGAATACCTCGAAAAGGCGGAAAAATTAAACGCCGTCGTATTCGATAAGACCGGGACGCTTACTAAGGGCGAGCCCGAGGTTACCGAGACCGCGCCTGTAGGCGCAAGCCCCGAAGGGCTCCTTTTGCTTGCCGCGGTTGCGGAGAAGGGCTCGGAGCATCCCCTCGGAGAGGCGATTATAAAGAAGGCTAAGATGACGGGCATCGAGATTCCGGATGCCGCATCGTTTGAGGCCGTGCCGGGCCATGGCGTAAAGGCGACATTCCGGGGCAGAGAGGTGGCCGTAGGAAACAGGAGGCTCATGGAGTCTTTGGGCATCGGAATAGCCGATAACGAGCCGAGAATCGCGGGCCTCGAGAAAAAAGGCAATACCGTGATGATTGTGGCCGAGGGCCGGCAGTTGATGGGCTTCATTGCCGTGGCCGACACCCTAAAGGAGCACGCAGGGGAAGTGGTTACGGGACTAAGGGCGCAGGGGATAGAAGTCGTGATGCTCACCGGCGACAACGAAAGGACTGCAAGGGCCATAGGCGCAAGCGTCGGAATCGAAAATGTCATATCCAATGTCCTTCCCGGGGACAAGGCGAAGGTGATAAGAGAGCTTCAGGCGGAAGGCAAGGTCGTTGCAATGGTCGGAGACGGCATAAACGACGCCCCCGCGCTTGCGCAGGCCGATATAGGGGTTGCAATAGGCTCGGGCTCGGATATCGCAAAGGAAACGGGCGGCATCATACTCGTAAGGGACGACCTCCGGGATGTCCTTAAGGGGATAAAGCTCTCGAAGGCCACGATGAGGAAGATAAAGCAGAACCTCTTCTGGGCGTTCGGCTATAACACGGTCGCAATCCCCCTTGCCGCCTTCGGGCTTTTGAACCCCATCATAGCCGCGGCGGCAATGGCCTTGAGCTCGCTTTCGGTCGTCAGCAACTCCGCGCTCCTTAAGACCGTAAAGATATAAGCCGCTGAGTTATCAGGAATGCGTCTGCCACTTGGGGGTCGAACTGGGTTCCGGAGTATTTCAGCAGTTCGGAGACCGCATACTCGACCCCGGGCGAGGGCCGATAGGGCCTGTCTGCGGTCATGGAATCGAAGGAATCCGCCACATGGAGTATCCTTGCGCCGAGGGGAATCTCATCACCTTTTATGCCGTCGGGATACCCCCTTCCGTCTATCCTTTCGTGGTGGTATCTTATCAGGGGCGTAATGTTTTTCAACTGTTTTATCCCCGCAAGCATTTCCGCGCCCTGCGCCGGATGCTTTTTTACGACCTCGAATTCCTCATCAGTGAGCTGAGCCGGCTTATCCAGAAGGTAGTCGTATGTGCCGATTTTCCCTATGTCGTGCAGGAGCCCGGCGAGCCGCACTTCTTTTATCCCGTCTTCGTCAAACCCCATCTCCTCCGCAATCCTCACCGCATATTCCGAGACCCGTGCCGAATGTCCCCGCGTCCACGGGCTTTTTGCATCGAGTGCGTTTGCCATCGCCCGCACCAATCCCATGAAAAGTTCCTGAAGGTCTTTATATGACTCGCTTATGTCCTCAAGCATATTAAAGAACGCATCCCGGCTTTCAAGAATCATTTTTTCGGCCTTTTTTGCCTCGGTGATGTCAATTATCGAATGAACGAAGGCATATACATTACCCGCCTCATCCTTCATCGGAGATGTCATTACCCTGATGTGCATATCCAAGGACGGCTCAAATATCTCTGCCTCTTCAGGCATGCCGGATTCTATCGAGCGTGCAAGGGGGCAGATTGGAAGAGGCTTGTCAATGCCGTGAACGACCTCGCAGCATTTCTTGCCGTTTAAAGATATGTTTTTCTCCTTTAAAAGATTGCTCAAAAAACGATTTGCCTTGAGGATATTGTATTCCCCGTCGTGAATGGATACGCCGTAGGGCATGGCATCGAAGGTCTCTTCCCACTTTTTTTCCGAGAGCCTGAGTTCTGCCATTGCCTGCGTTATCGCCTCGTTATGTTCCTTTATGGAGCCGGACATGAGGTTAAAGGCAGAGGCGAGACTGCCAAGCTCGTCCGTTGTCTTTACATCCACGGTCGTATAATCGCCGGCGCTTATTTTGCCTGCGGCAACTGCCAGCGTCCTAAGCGGAATGGAGATGGTCCTCGATACAAAAAAGCTTGCGCTTGCTCCGGCTATTACGCAGAGGCCAAACAGCAGTCCGGCAAGAAACAGGGTATCTCTAAAGATACTCCTTGCCTCGATGCTTATCACAAGGGCGAATGCCTTATTGATGTTAATGAGGTTTTCAAATGCCTCATGAATCTGGCCTTTTATCGCATCCGTCATCATCAGCGTCCGTGCGGCCTCGCTGATTTTTCCCTCCGAGCTTAAGGTGATTATCCCGTCCGAAAGCTCTTTATAAATTCCAAGAACTTTTTTAATGTCCGCCATTGTTTTTGTCTCATCTTCCAAAAGAATTTCCCTGCCGTATTTTTTTAGAACTGCCTCAAGCTTCCAGTCATAGGCCGCACACCTTGCCTCATAGCTTTCGATAAGGGCATGGAGTTTTTTTTCATTTTCACTTATCGTCTTTATATGGGTGTTCATCTGCGGCTTTGGCGCATGCACCACAAACCAGAGGTCTGCGCTGATTTTGCTGAAGGCGCTGTCCATTGCCGAGACCTCAAGCACGGGAATGAGCATATGGCTGTACATGGTCTCTGTGGTCTGCCGGGTTTTTGCTATGCCGTATATGCCGGAAAACGCGGTAAGGAGTATTATGATGTAAAGGAGAAAGGCTATGGAAAGGAGCTTATTCCTGATTTTTAAATTCTTAAACCATTGAATCGGGTTCATAGGCAAATCAAACAGGGTTTTTCTGCAGGATTTTCAGGAATGCCTCGACCGCCTGCGAATCAAACTGCACGCCGGAGTATTTTTTAAGCTCGGATATGGCGTATTCAGTGCCCGGCGAGGGGCGGTACGGCCTGTCTGCGGTCATGGAATCGAATGAGTCCGCCACATGGAGTATCCTTGCGCCGAGGGGAATCTCATCACCTTTTATGCCGTCGGGATACCCCCTTCCGTCTATCCTTTCGTGGTGATGCCTCACCAGAGGAGTTATGTTTTTAAGCTGTTTTATCCCCTTTAGAATATCAGAGCCTTTGGCGGGATGGTTTTTCACGATGGCAAACTCCTCATCCGTGAGTTTTGCGGGCTTATCCAAAAGATAGTCGTATGTGCCGATTTTCCCTATGTCATGGAGTAATCCTGCGAGGTGGATGTCTTTTATCCCCTCCTCGTCAAAGCCCATTTCTTTTGCTATCATCTCGGCATACATTGCGACCCTTTCGGAATGTCCTTTTGTCCACGGGCTTTTTGCATCCAGAGTGCCCACCATCGCCCGCACCAATCCCATGAAAAGTTCCTGAAGGTCTTTATATGACTCGCTTATGTCCTCAAGCATATTCAAAAAAGCCTCCCTGCCCCGCAAAAGCTCCTGCTCCCGCTTCTTGACCGCATTCAGGGATTCGGCAAGCACAGTGATAATGTCCTTGTAGGATTCTTCGGTTTTTTTGCCTTCTTCAATTTCCATTGCGTTTTAAAAGCTCGGCATTAAGCCTTTCGGTTTCCTTTTTAAGCTCCTTCATTTTAAGCTCTCTTTCCACTGCCATGCCGTAGAATCTTTCAAGGTCAGAGACGCGGTTTTTAAGCTCGGCTTCGGAATCGAGGAGTTTTTGTTCTGTCGTTTTAATGGCGGTGATGTCAGTGGCTATGATGACGGAATAGAGGAATTCGCCTTTTTCGTCAATGACCGGCTGGTGGCTGAGGTAAAACCACTGTCCTTCCAGTGTTTTAATTTCGGCATTTCTTACACTCTCCCCTGCTGATATGCGCTCCATTATGTGACCGGATTGTTCATGGTTACAGGGGAATAGGGTGTAGCACTTTTTGCCGATGGCCTCCTGCGGCGTCACGCCTGCAAATCCGGCAAAACTCTTATTGCACCTGATGAGATTGAAGTCTTTGTCTATGAGCATGATAAGCTCGCTTACCGAATCGAATGTCGCTTCCCATTCCTGCTTTGCCCTGGTCATGTTTGAAAGGAAACGGCTCATCATTTCTTCGGTCTTTTTCCGCTCGGTTATGTCCCTTACGACATGAATCAGGCCGATCAGGTTGTCGTCCATGTCGAACCTCGGGATGGCCCGTATCTCTATAAACATCCCGAGATGAGGCTCATAAAGCTCCGAGGTTGACGGCATGCCCGTCTTAAGCACCTGACAGCTCGGACACCCATCGGGAGGACATTCCGTGCCGTGGTAATATGCGAAGCATTTCACCCTTTTGACCTCAAGGAGAGGAAGCCCCAGAATCTTTTCAGCCGCCTTATTTGCCCGTATTATATTAAAGTCCTTGTCGTGCACCGTAATCAGATGATGTCCCTGTAAGTTGTTGAAGTAGGAAGCGACCCCCGATTAAAATGAT
>CAZPPU010000078.1:4613-7964 GCA_964588515.1 uncultured Nitrospirota bacterium | reverse complement strand
AATACTTTGAGGCGGCATGAGGCATCACCTGATGGGTGAAAGGCAAAAGATGAAAATACCCCTCTTTGGAAAAGAGGGGCGAGGGGAGATTTTGAAATAATAAGGATTATCCAAGTTTGTAAATCCCCCTTCATCCCCCTTTTCCAAAAGGGGAGATTATAGAGAAGATTTCTATCGGCAGATTTGGGACTGTCGATGTTCCTTAACGCCATGACAAAAAGGTTGTCTTGACAGGAATAAACAGTTGGGGAAGGCGGGATAAAAAAACTCTTGCATTAATCCTTCAAATATGCTAAAAATGCTTAGGAGGCAGTATGTTAAGAGAAAAGGTTGAAGAAGTCCTTGAGAAAATCAGGGCTGGCCTCAGGCAAGAGGGCGGAGACATAGAACTCGTTGATATAAAAGACGGCGTAGTCTATGTCAGGCTCACAGGAGCATGCGGAACATGTCCGATGTCCACGCTCACGCTCAAAAACTGGGTAGAGTCCAACCTCAAGCGGGAGATTCCGGAGATAACCTCGGTTCAGGCGGTATGAAGCCCGGGGGCATAATTTGAAATTTGGAATTTCAAATTCCAAATTCCCTGCGCTAATTTTCCTTTCCTTTGCGCTCCTTTTGCCTGCGGTCTCCGATGCCGGAGGGCAGGCAGAGATAAAAGACATCAGGTTCATCTCCTCGGATAACCACACGAGGGTCGTCCTTGAGCTTACCGGCCCTGTGGAGCATTCCGAGGGGAGGCTTAAAAACCCGGAGAGGTTCTTCATAGACCTCAAGGGAGGCGTTTTAGGCAAGGCCCTAAAAGGGCTCACCGATATCGGGGGTGCTCCCTGCCCCCTTCTCAAGGCCCTGAGGGCCGGGCAGTTCGCTCCGGATGTCGCAAGGGTCGTCATGGAGTTTGAGCCGGGGAAGGTCAAGCGGGTCGAGGTCTCAAACGACACCCCCGAAAGACTCCTCATAGACATATACGGGGATAACCCCTTCAAGTTCCGTGTCGTCATAGATGCGGGCCATGGAGGCCACGACCCCGGGGCAGTAGGCAGGAGAGGGCTAAAGGAAAAAGATGTAACGCTCGATATCGCCCTCAGGCTCAAGAAGCTCCTCGAAAAAGATCCCCGCTACGAGGTCGTCCTCACGAGGAGCAAGGATGTATTCATAGACCTCGGAAGAAGGGCCGAGATTGCAAACTCAAGGAAGGCGGACCTCTTCGTCTCCATCCATGCAAACGCAAACAGGAAAAGGGACGCCCGCGGCATAGAGACCTATCTCCTTAACTGGACGGACGACGAGGAGGCCCAGAGGGTTGCGGCAAGGGAAAACGCCATAACCCTGAGAAAGATGAAAGAGGCCCGCTCGGAATTGGGCGTAATATTAGCCTCGCTTGAGCTTCAGACCAAGAGGGACGAATCCGTAAAGCTCGCCCACTTCATACAGGGCAAGGTCGTTTCCGGAGTTTCCGAAAGATGGCGGGCCGTGGACTTGGGCGTGAAGCAGGCCCTCTTTTATGTCCTCGTCGGGGCGAAGATGCCCTCCGTGCTCGTTGAGGTCTCTTTCATAAGCAACCCGAAGGAGGAAAAGCTCCTGAGGAAAACCGCCTACAGAAAGGCCCTTGCCGAAGGCATCGCAGAAGGCATAGAGGAATTGGTAACCACACAGCCGCTTGAAAAAGTTGCCCTCAGCCGATAGAGGCATTCTCATAAGGGGTGGAACGGTCTATGACGGGACCGGCGCCCCGCCTTTTCATGCCGACATCCGTATCGAGGCAGACAGGCTCACTCATATAGGCGACTGCCCGCCTGCAAGACGGGTCATAGACGCAGAAGGGCTGTCCGTGGCCCCGGGTTTCATAGACACGCACTGCCATTCGGAGTTCGCCCTGCTTGCAGATTCGAGGGCCCAAGGGAGGCTCCATCAGGGGGTTACGACCGAGATAAACGGCAATTGCGGCCCGTCCGGCGGACCGCTTTACGGCGAGGCCCTCAAGCAGAGAAGACCGGATATAAGGGAGTTCGGCATAAAAAAGAAGTGGGTGACCCTCAATGAATATCTAAAGGCACTTGAGGAGACCGGCCTTACAATGAACTTTGCAACCCTCGCAGGCCACGGAAATATCAGGGCCTCCGTCATGGGCTATGTAAAGGGAAGGCCGCAAAAAAAAGAGCTTTCCCGGATGAAGGCCCTCCTCAGGGAATCCCTCGATGAAGGCGCAATAGGGCTTTCCACCGGCCTCATATACCCGCCCGGAGTCTTCTCGGAAATGGAGGAATTGATAGAGTTGTCAAAGGAAGGAACCCGCCGTGGCGGGCCCTTCATCTATACATCCCACATAAGGAGCGAGGGCGAAAGGCTCGTGGAATCCATCGGTGAGGTCATCGAAATCGGCAGGGCAGGGCATTGTCCCGTCCATATATCCCACATAAAGACCGCGGGGAAAAGAAACTGGCATAAGATAGAAAAAGTCATATCTCTTATGGAAAAGGCCCGGGCCGAAGGTGTACGGCTCACATGCGACCGGTACCCTTACACAGCCGCAGCCACGGACCTCGACTCTATCCTTCCTAAGTGGGCCATCGAAGGCGGCACGGTCATGGTCCTCCGGAGATTGAAAAACCCCGCCCGCCGGGCTAAGATACGGGTGGGGGTGTTGAACGAACACCCGGATGAGGGTTACTGGCAGGGGGTGTCGGTCTCTGCGGTCGAGAGTCGAAAGAACAAGTGGATGGAAGGCAAAAGCCTCAAGGAGGTCTCTGATACCCTTAGTTTGCATCCGGCGGATGCCCTAATCGGGATGTTAATAGAGGAGAGGCTCAGGGCAGGCGGGATTTTCCATTCGATGAGCGAAGAAAACCTAAGGAGGTTCCTGAGCCTTCCATATGCGATGGTAGGCTCCGACAGCTCGGCCCGCTCTACGACCGGCCCGACACATAAGGGCAAGGTCCATCCCCGCGGGTTCGGCACATTCCCGCGGTTTTTGAGCAGATATGCGAGGGGGCACGGCCCCCTGCGATATGGGGATTTTGGGCTTATGAGTATGACGGAGGCCATCCGGAAGGCGACGGGATTTCCGGCGGAGACATTCGGCCTCAAAGAAAGAGGTAAGATAAAAGTAGGCTTCTTTGCGGATGTGGTCGTTTTTGACGAAAAGCGCATTAAGGACAGGGCGACCTTCGAGGAGCCTTTCAGAAAGGCGGAGGGCGTAGTGCATCTTATAGTAAACGGTGTGCTTGTTTTAAAGGCTGGAAGGCCCACGGGCAAAAGGCCGGGCAGGGTTTTGAGGCATGGCGGATAAAAGGCCGCTGATAGGCATAACCATGGATGAGGAGGGGGAGTTTTTCAGGCTAAGGAGGCAGTATG